>NZ_JAYSFE010000045.1:0-33303 GCF_041913585.1 Allostella sp. | reverse complement strand
TGTGGACGCCCGACGTCTACGAGGGCGCGCCGACGCCGGTCACCGCCTTCTTCGCGGTCGCCCCCAAGGTGGCCGCGATCGCGCTCTTCGTCCGGGTCATGCTGGAGCCGCTCGGCGGTCTCGTCGACCAGTGGCGCCAGATCATCGTCTTCATCTCGATGGCCTCGATGGTGCTGGGCGCCTTTGCCGCCATCAACCAGAGCAACATCAAGCGGCTGATGGCCTACAGCTCGATCGGCCATGTCGGCTATGCCCTGGTCGGCCTCGCGGCCGGCACCGCCTCCGGGGTGCGCGGCGTCCTCATCTACATGGCGATCTACATCTTCATGACCGCCGGCACCTTCGCCATCATCCTCTGCATGCGCCAGAAGGAGCGGGCGGTCGAAGGCATCGCCGACCTCGCCGGCCTGTCGCGCCAGCGCCCGATGCTGGCGCTGGCGCTCGCCATCTTCATGTTCTCGATGGCCGGAATTCCGCCGCTGGCCGGCTTCTTCAGCAAGCTCTACGTCTTCATGGCGGCGATCGAAGCGGCGCGGGACTACCCGGTGCTGTACGCGCTCGCCATCGTCGGCGTGCTCGCCAGCGTGGTCGGCGCCTACTACTACCTGCGGATCGTCAAGATCATGTATTTCGACGAGCCGGCCGAGGGCTTCGACCGCACGGTCTCGGGCGAGGTCCAGGCGATCATCGGGGTCTCCGCGGTGGTGACGCTCTTCTTCTTCCTCTATCCCGGACCGCTGCTGTCCGCTGCGGCCACGGCCGCCGCAGCCCTGGCAAAGGGATGAGGTCGCCTGCGGGCGGACCGCCCCCCGCGGTCCGCCTCGTGGCGCTGGACACGGTCGGCAGCACCAACGACGAGGCGTTCCGGCTGGCCCGCGAGGGTGCGGGCGACCTCACCCTGGTGACCGCGGTGAGCCAGGATGCCGGGCGCGGCCGCCGCGGGCGGGCCTGGACTTCGCCGCCCGGGAATTTCTACGGCACCTTCCTGCTCGACCCCTGCCAGCCGCTGGCGCGGCTGGCCGAGCTCGGGTTCGTGGCCGCGGTGGCGACGGTGGAGACCTGCCGCGCGCTGCTGCCGGCCGGCCGGCGCATCGAGATCAAGTGGCCGAACGACGTCCTCGTCGACGGTGCGAAGGTCTCCGGCATCCTGGTCGAGACGGAGGCCGCGCCTGCCGGCCGGCACTGGGTCGCCGTCGGCATCGGGATCAACGTCGGCAGCCGGCCCGACGGCATGCCATACGAGGTGACGGCACTGGCGCGGGATGTGCCGGTGACTGTCGAAACGGTCCGGCAGTGCCTCGTCGAGCGGTTCGCGTGCTGGTATCGGGTGTGGCTGGCGGACGGCTTCGCGCCGGTCCGCGCCGCCTGGGCCGCCGCCGCCGTCGCTGCGGGCCGGCCGATCGAGGTCCGGCTCCGCGACGAGACGCTGGAAGGGCAGTTCGCCGGCATCGATGATGGCGGGGCGCTGCTGCTCGACCAGCCCACCGGCCGCCGGCGGGTGACGGTCGGCGACGTCATGCTGCGGACGGGGTGACCGGCGATGCTGCTCGCGATCGACATCGGCAACACCAACAGCGTCTTCGCCCTCGCCGAAGGCGAGGCGGTGCGCGCGACCTGGCGCTGCGTCACCGATACCAAGCGCACCGCCGACGAGTACGCGGCCTGGCTGACCCAGCTCATGGGGCTGGACTGGATCGAGCCGCAGCGGGTGACGGCGATCGTCATCGCGACCGTGGTCCCGGAAACCCTCTTCAACGTCGTCGGCATGTGCCGCCGCTACTTCCGCTGCGAGCCGCTGGTGGTCGGCGACCCGGCGGTCCAGCTCGGCGTCGAGGCCAGGGTGGAGCGGCCGCGCGAGGTCGGTGCCGACCGCATGGTCAACGCGCTGGCGACGCACCGGCGCTACGGCGGCCCGGCCATCGTCATCGACCTCGGCACCGCCACGACCTTCGACATCGTCGACCGGGACGGGAACTACAACGGCGGCGTCATCGCCCCCGGGATCAATCTCTCGCTCCAGGCGTTGCACATGGCAGCCGCCCGGCTGCCGCGGGTCGACATCCGGCGGCCGGAGACGGTGATCGGGCGGGCGACCGTGCCCTGCATGCAGTCCGGGGTCTACTGGGGCTATGTCGGGCTCATCGAGGGCATCGTCGCCCGCATCCGGCAGGAATGGGGGGAACCCATCAAGGTGATCGGTACCGGCGGCCTCGTGCCGCTCTTCGCGGAGGCGACCGACGTGTTCGACCACGTCGACGGCGACCTCACCCTTTACGGGCTGATCCAGGTGCATGCCCTGAACCGGCCGGCGGCGAACGCGGCGGGGCAGGACGGATGAACCTGCCTCCGTCCACGCCACGGCCCGCGGCCTTTCCGCCCGGCGCGCCGCAGGATCTCCACTTCCTCGCCCTCGGCGGCTCGGGCGAGATCGGCATGAACCTCAACCTCTATGCCTATCGCGGGCAGTGGTTGATGGTCGACCTCGGCGTCACCTTCGGCGACGACAGCACGCCCGGCATCGACGTCATCATGCCGGACATCGCCTTCATCGCCGACCGCCGCGACGCGCTCGCCGGCCTCGTCCTGACCCACGGTCACGAGGACCATATCGGCGCCGTCCAGTATCTCTGGCCGCGCCTGCAATGCCCCGTCTACGCGACGCCGTTCACGGCGGCCCTGCTGCGCCGCAAGCTCGCCGACACCGGCCTCTCCGACCTGCCGATCACGATCATCCCGATGAACGGGCGGTTCCGGGTCGGGCCGTTCGACCTCGAACTCGTCACGCTGACGCATTCCATCCCGGAACCGAACGCCGTCGTCATCCGGACGGGGCAGGGGACCGTGCTCCACACCGGCGACTGGAAGCTCGATCCCGACCCGCTGGTCGGGCCGCTCGCCGACGAGGCGGCGCTGAAGGCGCTCGGTGACGAGGGCGTGCTGGCAATGGTCGGAGATTCGACCAACGCCATGCGCGAGGGCGAGTCGGGCTCCGAGGGCGAGGTGCGCAGCGCGCTGCTGTCGCTGGTCGAGCGCTGCAAGGCCCGTGTCGCCGTCGCCTGCTTCGCCTCCAACGTCGCGCGGCTGCAGTCGCTGATCGACGTCGCCCGGGCGACGGACCGCGAGATCGCGCTCGTCGGACGGTCGCTGTGGCGGATCGTCGCCGCGGCGCGCGAGACCGGCTACCTCGATCCCGACATTCCCTTCGTCGACGACCGCGAGGCGGCGTGGCTGCCGCGCGAACGGGTGCTGATGATCTGCACCGGCAGCCAGGGCGAGCCCCGGGCGGCGCTGCCGCGGATCGCCCGCGGCGACCACCCCAAGGTCACCCTGGAGCGTGGCGACGCCTGCATCTTCTCCTCCCGCATCATCCCGGGAAACGAGAAGGCGATCGGCCGGCTGCAGGATGACCTGCTGCGCCTGGGCGTCGAGGTGCTGACCGAGCGCGACCATTTCGTCCATGTCTCCGGCCATCCCTGCCGGGACGAGCTCGTGCGCATGTACCAGTGGGTGCGCCCGCAAGTGGCGATCCCCGTGCATGGCGAGCATCGCCACATGGTCGCCCATGCCGAACTCGCGCGCACCTGCCAGGTGCCACAGGCGCTGGTGACCGCCAACGGCTCGCTGATCCGCCTCGCGCCCGGCAAGGCGGCGATCGTCGCCCAGGTGCCGTCGGGACGTCTGGCGCTGGAGGGCGAGGCGCTGCTGCCGATCGAGGGACCGTCGCTCAAGACGCGCAACCGGATCGCCAGCCAGGGTGCCGTCGTCGCCACCCTGGTGCTCGACAAGGACGGCCGCGCCCAGGCGCCGGCCAAGGTCGCGGCCCCCGGCCTCTACGACCCGGATGCCGATTCGGGCGACCTCGCCGCCATGGGGCGCGCGGCGACGGCGGCGCTCGACCGCCTCAGCCGGCAGGACCGGCGCGAGGACCAGGCCGTCGAGGCGGCCGTCGCCACTGCGCTTCGCCGCTATGTGCGCGAAGGGCGTGGAAAACGCCCGGCGACGACCGTACATCTCGTCCGGATCTGAATCTTCGGGGAAGGACGCGATGATCGGCCGCCTCAACCATGTCGCGATCGCGGTGCCGGACCTCGCGGCGGCGGCCGCCATGTATCGCGACGTCCTCGGTGCCGAGGTGTCGGCCCCCGTCGACCTGCCCGCCCACGGCGTCTCGGTGGTGTTCGTGGTCCTGCCCAACACCAAGATCGAGCTGCTCCATCCGCTGGGCGAGGGGTCGCCGATCGCAGCCTTCCTCGCCCGCAACCCCTCGGGCGGGATGCACCATGTCTGCTACGAGGTCGACGACATCCTGGCCGCGCGCGACCGGCTGAAGGCGACGGGAGCCCGGGTGCTGGGCGATGGCGAGCCGAAGATCGGCGCCCACGACAAGCCGGTCCTCTTCCTCCATCCCAAGGATTTCGCCGGCACGCTGGTCGAGCTCGAACAGGTCTGAGCGAAGATGTCCCTCGTCACCGGGATCGCCGTCTACATCGTCCTGTGGTGGACCGTGCTCTTCGCGGTCCTGCCGTGGGGCGTGCGCGTGCCGGACAAGGTCGCCCCGGGCCACGCCGAGAGCGCGCCCGAGCGCCCGCGGCTGCTTGTGAAAGCGGCAGCGACGACGGTGCTGGCCGGCGTGCTCTGGCTCTTCGTCGAGTGGCTGGCGACCACCGACCTGATCTCGTTCCGCGGCCCCTGAGGCGCCGCGCGCCGGCGGCCGGTCAGCCGCCGAAGAGAACCGCGTGCATGACGCGGCCGGGGACGAGGGTGAAGAGGCCGGCGATCACGAGCGCGCCGAGGAAGAGCCCCGTCATCGTCCGGGAGTGCGCATGGACGCGGTGCTGCCGGGCGCGGACGACCGCCAGCGGCAGCATCACCAGGACCAGGACGGCCAGCAGGTGGATCGGGCTCCAAGGGCCGAACATGCGCAGCCCGTGGATGAAGAAGGCCGTGACCGCCACGACCGCCATCAGCAGGACCCAGATCCAGCCCAGCGTGCGGTGCGGCACGGTGCCTTTCGGTGCGGCGAACTGGACGATTCCGAGCACGAAGGCGAGCAGCGCGGCCGCGGCGTGAAGCTGAGTCGCCAGCGGCTCGGCCAGGAGCGGAGCGAGGCTCATGGGGAACCCCCTTGGGGACGCCGAAGGTTTGGGCGAAAACCTGCCCTCAGCGGGGCAGTTGCCGTACGCCTGTGCAACCTATTGATTTTAATGGAAGTCTGCGGGGAAACGCGAAGATCGCCCTTGCGGTCGGGCGGCGTTCGCACCATCTTAAACGTAATCGAGCGGCTCGCGCCGCTCGATTGTCGCCTGATGGCGATTCCTCCCTAAACTTGGGGCTGCGGCGAGACACCATCGGCGCGGCCCCTTCTTCACATCGGCGAGACTACGCGCTCGGCGCGGGGCTGTCATCACCTTTTTGCATGACGCGATCACCTTCGCGGGGTGAAACGCGTCGCTATGTCACGGCGAACTTCACCACGAAGAGCCCGGCCAACAGCCAGACCATCGCCGAGACCTCGCGGCCCCGTCCGGCCAGGAGCTTGATCCCGGCATAGGTCAGGAAGCCGAAGCCGATGCCGTGCGCGATCGAGAAGGTGAAGGGCATCGCCACCGCCGTCACCAGCGCCGGGGCATACTCGGTCGCATCCCCCCAGTCGATCTCGCCCAGGCTGCCCGCCATCATGCAGGCGACGAAGAGCAGGGCCGGGGCGGTCGCGAAGGCCGGGACCGACAGCACGATCGGGGCCAGCACGAGGCTGGCGACGAAGAGCAGGCCGGTGACGCAGGCCGTCAGCCCGGTGCGGCCCCCGGCCTTCATGCCGGCCGCCGATTCGATGTAGGCGGTCGTCGTCGACGTGCCCAGCGCGGCCCCCGCCATGATCGCGGCGCTGTCGGCGACCAGTGCCTGGCGCAGCCGGGGCAGGCGCCCCGCCGCGTCCAGCATCCCGCCGCGCCACGCGACGCCGATCAGCGTGCCCGCGGTGTCGAAGAGCGCGACGAAGAGGAAGGCGAAGACGACCGTCGTCAGGCCGAGGTCGAGCGCGCCCGCGAGGTCCATCCGGAGCAGCGTCGGGGCGATGCTCGGCGGCAGGTCGAAGACGCCGCGGAAGGGAGCGAGCCCCAGCGCCATGGCCACCGCCGTCGCGCCGACGATGCCGACGACCAGCGCCCCCGGCACGCGGCGGTAGTCGAGCGCGACGATCGCGACGAAGGTGAGGGCGGCGATGATGGCGGGCGGCGCCGTCAGCTTGCCGACCGTCACCATGGTGGCGGGGTGGGCGACGACGATGCCGGCATTCTGCAGCGCGATGATCGCGAGCAGCAGCCCGATGCCGCCGGCGATCGCCATCTTCAGCGACCGCGGGATGCTGTCGACGATCCATTCCCGCACCCGCACGAGGCTGAGGAAGAGGAAGGCGAGGCCGGACAGGAAGACGGCGCCCAGCGCCACCTCCCAGGAATGCCCCATGCCCTGGACGACGCCGTAGGCGAAGTAGGCGTTGATGCCCATGCCGGGGGCGAGCGCGATCGGGTAGTTGGCGTAGAGGCCCATGGCGACCGATCCCGCGGCGGCGGCGATCGCGGTCGCCACGAACACCGCGCCCTGGTCCATGCCCGCATCCTTGAGGATGACCGGGTTGACGAAGAGGATGTAGGCCATCGCCAGGAACGTCGTGACGCCCGCCGTCACCTCCGTCCTGAGGTCGGTGCCGTGCACCGACAGTCCGAACACCCGCTCCAGCATCGCCGTCGCCCCCCGGCATCTTCGACCGAACCGCCCCCCGGCGGTCCTACCGTGCGACTCTGCGGGCTCGCGCGGCCACCGGCAACCGTTCGTCGCCCCACGATGCGCGCCGGTCTGCTATGGATCGCGTCCGGACCCACTCCCCGAGGTCGCGAGATGCTGAAGCTGTTCTACGCACCGTCGACCTGCGCGCTGGCGACGCACATCGCCCTGATCGAGGTCGGCGCCGACTACGAACTGGTCCGCCTCAGCTTCGCCGACGAGGACCAGCGCAAGCCGGACTACCTGGCGATCAATCCGAAGGGCAGGGTGCCCGCCCTGGTGACGGAGGAGGGCGTGCTGACCGAAACGCCGGCGCTCCTCGCCTACGTCGCGCAGCGTTTCCCGGCCGCGGGCCTGGCACCCTTCGGCGATCCGTTCGCCTTCGCCCGCGTCCAGGCGTTCAACAGCTATCTCTGCGCCACCCTGCACGTCGCCCACTCGCACCGCATGCGCGGCTATCGCTGGGCCGACGAGCCCGAGGCGATCGCGGCGATGCAGCGCAAGGTGCCGGATTCGGTGAGCCAGTCCTTCACGATGGTCGAGGGCGAACTGGGCGATCCCTGGTTGATGGGCGATCGCTACACCATCTGCGACCCCTATCTCTTCACCCTCGCACAATGGATGGAGGCCGACGGGGTCGACACCCGCCGCTTCCCCCGCGTCATCGCGCACCGTGCGCGATGCGCCGCGCGCCCGGCGGTACGGCAGGCGCTCGCCGAAGAATTCGCCGCCGCCTAGGGGCTCGGTGGACTCGGATCGGGCCATCAGCTAAACGGAACCGCCGCCCGATCCGCCGGAACCACCGACCAGGACGCCATGCGCCTCAGCACCTATTTCCTGCCGACGCTCCGGGAGAACCCGAGCGAGGCGCAGATCGTCTCCCACCGCCTGATGCTGCGCGCCGGCATGGTCCGCCAGGCGAGCGCCGGCATCTACAGCTGGCTGCCGCTCGGCTTCCGGGTGCTGAAGCGGATCGAGCAGATCGTCCGCGAGGAGCAGGACGCGTCCGGCGCCCAGGAACTGCTGATGCCGACCATCCAGTCGGCCGACCTGTGGCGCGAGAGCGGCCGCTACGACGACTACGGCAAGGAGATGCTGCGGATCGTCGACCGGCACGACCGCGAGATGCTCTACGGGCCGACCAACGAGGAGCTCATCACCGACATCTTCCGCGCCGCGGCCAAGAGCTGGCGCGACGTGCCGCGCAACCTCTACCACATCCAGTGGAAGTTCCGGGACGAGGTCCGGCCGCGCTTCGGGGTCATGCGCGGCCGCGAGTTCCTGATGAAGGACGCCTATTCCTTCGACCTGACGAAGGAGGATGCGCGTCACTCCTACAACAAGATGTTCGTCGCCTACCTGCGCACCTTCGCCCGCATGGGCCTGAAGGCGATCCCGATGCAGGCCGACACCGGACCGATCGGCGGCGACCTCAGCCACGAGTTCATCATCCTGGCCGACACCGGCGAGAGCCAGGTCTATTGCCACCGCGACGCCATCGAGTTCGATCCGCTGGCCGAGGCGGTCGATTTCGACGACCGGGCGGGGGTGCAGGCGATCGTCGATCGCTGGACCTCGGTCTATGCCGCGACCGACGAGAAGCACGACGAGGCGGCCTACGCCGCCATTCCCGAGGATCGGCGGGTCTCCGCCCGCGGCATCGAGGTCGGCCACATCTTCTATTTCGGCACCAAGTATTCCAAGCCGTTGGGCGCGGTCCTGGCCAAGCCGGACGGCGAGACGGTGCCGGTCGAGATGGGGTCCTACGGCATCGGCGTCTCGCGGCTGGTCGGCGCCATCATCGAGGCGAGCCACGACGAGCGGGGCATCGTCTGGCCGGAGGCGGTGGCGCCGTTCCGGGTCGGGCTGGTCAACCTCCGGGTCGGCGACGCCGCCTGCACGGAGGCCGCGCAGCGGATCTATTCCGCGCTCCGCGACGCCGGCGTCGAGGTGCTCTACGACGACCGGGACGAGAGCCCGGGCGCCAAGTTCGCCACCATGGACCTGATCGGGCTGCCCTGGCAGCTCGTCGTCGGGCCGCGGGGACTGGCGCAGGGACTGGTCGAGCTCAAGGAACGGCGGTCCGGCGCCAAGGAGGACCTGCCGATCGACGCCGCCCTCGCACGCTTCACCGCCGCCTGACCGGCCGATGATCTTCTCCGCCTTCGAGCGGATGCTGGCCTTCCGCTACCTGCGGTCGCGCCGGCAGGAGGGCTTCATCTCGGTCATCGCCGGATTCTCGTTCCTCGGGATTGCGCTCGGCGTCGCCACCCTCATCATCGTCATGTCGGTGATGAACGGCTTTCGCCAGGAGCTGCTGGGTCGCATCCTCGGGCTCAACGGCCACATGACCGTGCTGGCGAGCCACGGCAACCTGCGCGACTTCGACCGGGTGGCCGCCGCCGTCCGAGGCATTCCCGGCGTCGTCACCGCCACGCCCCAGGTCGAGGGCCAGGTGATGGCGTCGAACCAGGGCCGCGCGTCGGGCGCCATCGTCCGCGGCGTCCGGCCCGAGGACCTGAAGGCGCGCAAGCTGATCGCCGACAAGATCGAGGGCGGCTTCCTCGGACAGTTCGGCGGCGACGACACGGTCGTCGTCGGCTACCGGCTGGCGCAGAAGCTGGGGCTGCTGCCGGGCGACCGCATCACCCTGGTCGCGCCCCAGGGCATGGCCTCGCCGATCGGCACGCTGCCGCGCATCCGCTCGTACCGGATCGTGGCGGCGTTCAACGTCGGCATGTTCGAGTACGACAGCTCGCACATCTTCATGCCGCTGGAGGCGGCGCAGCTCTTCTTCCAGATGCCGGACGCGGCGACCGGGGTCGAGGTGTTCGCGACCGATGCCGACCAGGTCCGCCGCCTGCGCCAGGAGATCCTGGCCGCCGCCGGCCCGGGCGTGCGCGTCTACGACTGGCAGCAGGCGAACTCGAGCTTCTTCAACGCGCTCCAGGTCGAGCGCAACGTCATGTTCCTGATCCTGACGCTCATCATCGTCGTCGCCGCGTTCAACATCATCTCGTCGATGATCATGCTGGTGAAGGACAAGGGTCGGGACATCGCCATCCTGCGCACCATGGGGGCGACCCGCGGCATGGTGCTGCGCATCTTCTTCCTGACCGGCGCCAGCATCGGCGTCGTCGGCACCCTCGCCGGGTTCGGCCTCGGCGTCCTCTTCTGCGAGAACATCGAATCGATCCGACAGGCGCTCCAGACGCTGACCGGCACGCCGCTCTTCTCGCCCGAGGTCTATTTCCTGTCGCGCCTGCCGGCGATCATCGACTGGCGCGAGGTGTCGCAGGTCCTCGGCATGGGCCTCGCGCTCTCCTTCGTCGCGACCGTCTATCCGGCCTGGCGGGCGGGCCGGCTCGATCCGGTCGAGGCGTTGCGCTACGAATGAGCGCGCCCCGCGTCAACGGCGCCGTCGCGCTCGACCTGCGGGCGGTCGTGCGCACCTACACGCAGGCATCCGGCGCCCTGCCGGTGCTGCGTGGCGCCTCGCTCGCCCTGCATTCCGGCGAGATCGTCGCCCTGGTCGGGCCGTCGGGGGCCGGCAAGTCCACCCTCCTGCATGTCGCCGGCCTCCTGGAGAAGCCGGACGGCGGCAGCGTCGTCGTCGACGGCCGGGCGGCCGAGAACATGGACGACGGCGAGCGGACCCGGCTGCGCCGCGAGGCGATCGGCTTCGTCTACCAGTTCCACCACCTGCTGCCGGAGTTCTCGGCGGTCGAGAACGTGATGATTCCGCAGATGGTGGCGGGCGTGTCCCGCGCTGCGGCGCGGGAACGTGCGCGCCGGCTGCTCGACCGCGTCGGCCTGCTGCCGCGCGAGAGCCATCGTCCGGCGCGGCTGTCGGGCGGCGAGCAGCAGCGGGTGGCGATCGTCCGCGCGCTCGCCAACGATCCGCACGTCCTGCTGGCGGACGAGCCGACCGGCAATCTCGACCATGCGACCGGCGACCGGGTGATGGCGGAACTGATCGGCCTCGTCCGCGACACCGGCCTGGCCGCGCTGGTCGCCACCCACAACCTCGAGCTCGCCCACCGCATGGACCGGGTGGTCGAGCTCCGCGACGGCGTGCTGGTGCCCTATGGCGGCTGAAGCGAACGAGCCGCGGATCGACCCGGACGAGATCCTGGCCGGCATCCGCGAATGGGTCGAGGTCGAGACGCCGAGCGGCGACGGGGCTGCCGTCAACCGGCTCGTCTCCCGGGTCGAGACGCAGCTCGGCCAGCTCGGGATGCGGATCACCCGCCACCCGGGCCGCGACGGCTTCGGCGACACGCTGGAGGCGCGCTCGCCCTGGGGCGGCGACGGGCCGGGCATCCTGGTGCTGGCCCATCTCGACACCGTCTGGGACCAGGGCACGCTGGCGCGCCGCCCGTTCACGGTCGAGGGCGACCGCGTCTACGGCCCCGGCATCTACGACATGAAGGGCGGCGGCCATCTCGCCTTCTATGCCTACCGCCATCTGGTACGGCAGGGGCGGGAGACGAGGCTGCCCATCACCTTCCTCTTCGTGCCGGAGGAGGAGGTCGGCAGCCCGACCTCGCGCGGCCATATCGAGCGGGCGGCGAAGGCCGCGCGCTACGTCCTGGTGCTGGAGCCGGGACGCACCGGCAACGGCGTCGTCACCAGCCGCAAGGCCTGGGGCCGCTTCGTCATGACCGTGACCGGCGTCTCGGCCCATGCCGGCAGCGGCCACGAGCACGGCCGCAGCGCCGTCATCGAGCTCGCGCGCCAGATCCTCCGCATCGAGGCGATGACGGACTATGCCCGCGGCATCACCACCAATGTCGGGGTGGTCACCGCGGGCGGCCCCGGCAAGGGCAACGTCGTGCCGCCTCTGGCCACGGCCGAGATCGACCTCCGGGCGCCCGACGACGCGACCGCGGCCGAGATGGTGGAGCGCATCCTCGCCCTCCGTGCCATCGGTCCCGACGTGACGGTGACCGTCGAGGGCGGGATCAACCGTCCGCCCTTCGTGCGGCACGAGGGCGTCGCCCGGCTCTACGAGACCGCCCGTCGGCTGGCCGGCGAGATGGCGATGGAGTTGCCGGAGACCTCGACCGGCGGCGTCAGCGACGGCAACTTCGCCGCAGCCCTGGGCGTGCCGACGCTGGACGGCCTCGGCGTGCTCGGCGCCGGCGCCCATGCCGAGCACGAGCACCTGCTCTACTCGTCGCTCGAACCCCGCACCCGCCTCGTGCTGCGCCTGTTCGAGGAACTCGCCTGACCGCTGCCGACCGTGCGACCCTTGCCGCCGGGTGAGTCGCCCGGTGGTCCGTTGCCCGGAGAAGCCGCCCCATGCCGCACGCCGATTTCGTCCATCTCCGCGTCCATTCCGCCTACTCGCTGTCCGAGGGGGCGCTGAAGACGAAGGACCTGGTGAAGCTCTGCGTCCAGGGCGCGATGCCGGCGGTCGCGGTCACCGACACCGGCAACCTGTTCGGGGCCCTCGAGTTTGCCTCCGAGGCGGCGCCGTCGGGCGTGCAGCCGATCGTCGGCTGCCTCTTCGGCATCACCCGTACCGGCGGCCGGTCGGCCGGCAACGGCTTGCCGCAGCCGCCCGACCGCATGGTGCTGCTGGTCCAGGACGAGACCGGCTATGCCAACCTGCTGCGGCTGGTCAGCCGTGCCTTCATGGAGAGCGACGGCACGCGCGCGGCACAGCTCGGCCTCGCCGACCTGGCCGGCGCGACGGACGGGCTCATCGCCCTGGTCGGCGCCCCCGACAGCCCGGTCGGGCGGCTCCTGGCCGAGGGCCAGCACGACGCCGCCCGCCAGTGTCTCGACGGGTTGCGGGGGCTCTTCCCCGAACGCCTCTACGTCGAGCTCCAGCGGCATGGCCTGGCGGTCGAGGAGGCGATCGAGCCCGAACTGCTCGCGCTCGCCGACGCCACCGGCCTGCCGCTCGTCGCCACCAACGACGCCTATTTCGCCGACCGCTCGATGTACGAGGCCCACGACGCGCTCATCTGCATCGCCGAGGGGGTCACGGTCTCGACCGAGGAGCGCCGCCGGCTGACGCCCGAGCACGGCTTCAAGTCGGCGCGCGAGATGCGCGAGCTCTTCGCCGACATCCCCGAGGCGGTCGACAACACGCTCGTCGTGGCCCGGCGCTGCGCCTACATGCCCGAGAAGCGCAAGCCGATCCTGCCGCCCTTCGCCAGCGCGAGCGGGCGCGGCGAGCCCGACGAACTGCACGCCCAGGCGATGGCCGGTCTGGATCAGCGGCTCGCGGCCATGGCCGAGCGGCCGGACCCCGCTCCCTATCGCGAGCGGCTCGGGTTCGAGCTCGACGTCATCGTCCGGATGGGTTTCGCCGGCTATTTCCTGATCGTCGCCGACTTCATCCAGTGGGCGAAGCGCCACGGCATCCCGGTCGGGCCGGGCCGCGGCTCGGGTGCCGGCTCGGTCGTCGCCTGGGCGCTCTCGATCACCGACCTCGACCCGCTGCGCCACGGCCTGCTGTTCGAGCGCTTCCTCAACCCCGAGCGCGTGTCGATGCCGGACTTCGACATCGACTTCTGCCAGGACCGCCGCGACGAGGTCATCCGCTACGTCCAGGGCCGCTACGGGCGCGACCGGGTGGCGCAGATCATCACCTTCGGCAAGCTGCAGGCGCGCGCCGTGCTGCGCGACGTCGGCCGCGTGCTGGAGATGCCCTACGGCCAGGTCGACCGCATCTGCAAGCTGGTGCCGAACAATCCGGCCAACCCGGTGACCCTGCGGCAGGCGATCGACGGCGAGCCGCTGCTGCGGTCGATGCGCGACGAGGACGAGCAGGTGGCGCGCCTGATCGGCATCGCGCTCCAGCTCGAGGGGCTCTACCGGCACGCCTCGACCCATGCCGCCGGCGTCGTCATCGGCGACCGCCCACTCGACGAACTGGTGCCGCTCTACCGCGATCCGCGGTCGGACATGCCCGTCACCCAGTTCAACATGAAATATGTCGAGGCGGCGGGGCTGGTGAAGTTCGACTTCCTCGGCCTTAAGACGCTGACCGTCCTCGCCAAGGCCGAGGAACTTCTGCGCCGCCGCGGCATCGAGGTCGACCTCGCCAACCTGCCGCTCGACGACGGGCCGACCTTCGAGATGCTGGGCCGGGCGGACGCGACCGGGGTGTTCCAGCTGGAAAGCCAGGGCATGCGCGACGTGCTGCGCAAGCTGCGGCCCGACCGCTTCGAGGACATCGTCGCCGTCGTCGCGCTCTACCGGCCCGGGCCGATGGAGAACATCCCGCGCTACATCGCCTGCAAGCACGGGGAGGAGAAGCCCGACTACCTGCACCCCTCGATCGAGCCGATCCTGAAGGAGACCTTCGGGATCATGATCTATCAGGAGCAGGTGATGCAGATCGCCCGCACGCTCTCCGGCTACAGCCTGGGCGGCGCCGACCTGCTGCGCCGCGCCATGGGCAAGAAGATCAAGGAGGAGATGGACGCGCAGCGGCAGGCCTTCGTCGACGGCGCCGTCGCCAACGGCGTCGACAAGGCGACCGCGGCCCACGTCTTCGACCAGGTGGCGAAGTTCGCCGGCTACGGCTTCAACAAGTCCCACGCCGCCGCTTACGCGCTCGTCTCCTACCAGACCGCCTATCTCAAGGCGAACTATCCGGTCGAGTTCTTCGCCGCCTCGATGTCGCTCGATCTCGGCAATACCGACAAGCTCAACACCTTCCGGCAGGAGTTGGCGCGCCTCGGCATCCCGCTGCTGCCGCCCGACGTCAACCGCTCCCAGGTCGAGTTCTCGGTCGAGGCCCGGCCGGGGGACGGGACCGGGGAGCGGGCGGGGGCCGTGCGCTATGCGCTGGCCGGGCTGAAGGGGGTCGGCATTCCGGCGATGCAGGGGCTGGTGGCCGCGCGCGGCGACCGGCCCTTCGCCGGCCTGGAGGATTTCGCCGCCCGCATCGACGCCCGTGCCGTGACCCGCAAGCAGGTCGAGGCGCTGGCCCGGGCGGGCGCCTTCGACGCCTTCAATCCGAACCGGGCGCAGGTGATGGCCGCGGCCGAGACGATCGTGCGCGAGGCGGCGGCGGTGGCCGCCGATCGCGACAGCCGGCAGGAAACGCTGTTCGGCGGCTCCGGGGCGCCGAAATGGCGCCTGCCCGCGGTGCCGGAGTGGAACCTCTTCGACAAGCTGCAGAACGAGTTCGAGGCGATCGGCTTCTACCTGTCGAGCCACCCGCTCGACGCCTACGGCAAGAGCCTCGACCGCATCGGGGTGACGCGGTCGGCGGACCTGCCGGCCAAGTTCGCGATGGGCGGCTCGACCCGGGTCAAGCTCGCCGGCATCGTCGTCAGCAAGCGCGAGCGCACCTCCGCCCGCGGCAGCCGATTCGCCTTCGTCCAGATGTCGGACGCGAGCGGCCTCTACGAGATCGCCGTCTTCTCGGAGGTGCTGAGCGTCGCCCGCGACCTGCTGGACGGCGGCCAGCCGCTCCTGGTGGTGGCGGATGCCCGCACCGAGGGGGACACCGTGCGGCTCGGCGCCGTGCAGATCGAGGCGCTCGACAAGGTCGCCGCCTCGGCCGCGGCCGGAATGCGGGTCCATCTCGGCGGCCAGACGGCGCTGGAGAGCCTGAAGCGCCTCATCGAGCGGGAGGCGACGGGACGCGGCGGGCGCGGCCGGATCAGCCTCGTGCTCGGCGTCGATCCGGCGCGCGAGGTCGAGGTGTCGCTGCCGGGGTTCTACCGGGTGACGCCGCAGGTGCGGGCGGCGGTCAAGAGCCTCGTCGGCGTCGTCGAGGTCCAGGACATCTGACATGGCATCGCCGCGGGTATCGGTGATCGTGCCGGCCTGGCACGCCGAGGCGACGATCGGGCGCGCGGTCCACAGCCTGCTGGCGCAGTCGCTGCCGGACTGGGAGGCGGTCGTCGCCGCGGACGACGACCGCGACTACCGGGCGATCCTCGCCGGCGAGGGCATCGCCGACGTCCGCATCCGCCATGTCCGCACGCCGCGGCCGCGGAGCGGGGCGCCCGCCGCGCGCAACGCCGCCTGGGCGGCGGCGTCGGGCGGCGTCGCAGCCCCGCTCGACGCCGACGACGTCTGGCTGCCCGGGCGCCTGGAGCGGCTGCTGCCGATTGCGGAGGCGCGGGGGGCGGCGGCCGACAATGTCCGCGTCGTCGAGGAGGCGACCGGAACGCCGATCGGCCACCTCTTTCCCGAGGACGGCCCGGACCGGGTGCTCGACGCCGACGCCTTTCTGGCGACGTCGGTTCCGATCATGGCGCTCGTCCGGCGGGACGCCATGACCGGCTGGGACGCCGACGTGGACCTCTGCGACGACCTGCCCTTCAATCTGCGGGCGATCGACCGGTCGGGGGGGCTCTTCGTCACCGCCGCGTCGTTCCACGAGTACCGGGTGCGCGACGGGTCGATCTGCCATTCGCCGGACTCGGACCGCCGCGCCGACCGCGGCTATGCCACCTGCCTCGCGCGCCTCGCGACCGACGGGCTCGGTATCCGGGACCCCTCGATCCGGGAGACCTTCCGGCTGGCCCTGGAGGCCAAGCGCGCCCTCAATCGCGCCTACGCCGAATGGCGCGCCCGGCGGCCGGAGGGCGGCACGTTCCAGCAGTTCATTGCGGAGACCGACGGCCGCCGGCCGTGACCAAAGCGCGCGGCGCCATCGAACCGTCACATCGAACGGCTAGAAGCGGGCCGGATTCCGGTAGGTTCGGCAGGGCATGGAGAAGATCGACGTCGTCGCCGCGTTCGGGCAGACGCAGTTGCTACGCCCGGCCCAGATCAAGGCCGCGCTGGCTGCGAACGACCGCCTGAAATTCTACCTGACTGCCTTGCAGGCGGCCTGGACCCATGCCGACGCCCCCGAGGTCGCGACGCCCGATCTGCGGCGGGAATATGCGACGGCCCGGATGGACGCTCCCTGGCTGCTGGAGCTCCCGGCCGCGGGGCGGCTCGAGGGGGCGGCCCTGCACCCGGCGGACCTGCCGCGACTGGCGAAGGAACTGGCGGCCGACCTCCGGCGCATGGGCCGGCCACTGGACGGCACCGGTGCCCGGCCGCTGCTCGCGCGGATCGACACCTGGTGCGAGTGGCTGGAGCAGCTGCAACCCGGCGTGCTGCAGGCGGCGCAGCTGAAGGAGCTGACCGGCGGCCGGCGCGAGGAGGGGGACAGCTTCCACATCCTCGTCATGGATCTCCACAAGGCGCTGAACCGCCTCGCGGCGGAACTGGCCGACGACACCATCGACGGCGCACAGGTGTGGCAGCTCCGGCCCGAGGATCGGGCGCACGTCGCCGCCTTCATGCGCGGCCTCAACCGCACGCGGTCGCTCAAGCTCGACCATCCCGGCCTCGATACGGCGGCGACCAGCGATGGCGACCGCCTGCTGATCCAGAACGACATCGGGACCAACGACGCCCATGTGCTGGTCGTGCAGGTCGAGGGGTTGCGCCTTTCCCTGACCTATTCCGACCTGCACCGCCAGCGCTTCGCCTTCTTCCAGGATCTCCTCCGGCCGATCGGGGCGTCCTGGTCCGGGACCGCCGCCCGCACCACCGCGGGGCTCAACGCCGGTGCCGCCTACCATGTCGGCACCGCGACCGTCGATTGCGCCGACCCGCCGGCGCTCGACGCCGCACTGGAGGGCCTGGGTGCGCGCATCGTCTTCCTGATCGACTGGAACCGGGCCCGCAAGCGGCTGCGGCTGCTGGTGGGGAAGCGGGCCTCGATCGCGATCCTGACCGAGAGCGCCGGCCGGGAGGTCGGCCACATGGGCTGGCTCGAGGCCGGCGGCGAACAACTCCTGTTCCAGGCGATGGAGGCGGTCGGCAGCGACTTCTTCCGCATCGGCGACCGTCTCGACACCGTCCTCGGCGAGGAGCATGCCGCCGCGTTCATGATCGAGGTGCTGGCATCCTGCCATCAGGCGATGCGGCAGCGGCAGCCGCTGCCGCGGATCGCCGACTCCGTCCGGCTCCTTCTTCTTCGCCATCTCGGGCAACAGCGCGACGCGTTCGGTCTCCTCGGCGAACACGCGGCCTTCTGCCTCGAACTCGCCGAGGGGCTGCGGGATGCGCTGGCGCACGGCCGCGAGCGCGACGCGGCGGCGGTGGCGAAACTCGCCCACCGTGCCAAGCGCTGGGAGCGGCAGGCGGATCTCCTGGTCATGCGCTCGCGCGAGCGCGCCGCGCGAAGCCCGCGCTGGGCCCCGTTGACGCGGGTCATCGAGCGGGCCGACGACATCGCTGACGCGCTGGAGGAGGCCGCCTTCCTCCTGTCGCTGATCGGCGAGGGGCACCACAAGGGATGGAACGAGGAGGTTCGCGACCGGCTGCTGCGGCTGGCGCAGCGGACCAGCGAAGCGATCCGTGACCATGTCCGGGCGCTGGCCATTGCCGGGGTGCTGCACGACGGCGGCACCGCCGAGGACCACGAATCCTTTCTCGCCGTGTCGTGGCGCGCCGTCGACGCCGAGCAGCAATGCGACGAACTCCTGCGCGACGTCCGGCGTGCGGCGGCACGCCATCTCGACGACCCGGTGACGCTGGCGCTGACCGCCGACCTCGCCCAGTCGATCGAGACGGCGACCGACGCGCTGCTGGCAACGAGCTACGGGGTCCGCGAACTCACGTTCAGCCGCATCGGGGCACGGGAATGAGGAGGCCTGGCGGCTCGAAGGTCGCGCGCGCCGCTGGCGCGCGGATTGTCCTCTCGATCGGCCCCGGCGAGACCCTGCCCGAGGCGGCGACGCCGGCCGTCCTCGGTTCCAAGGCCTGCAACCTCGCGCGCATGGCGGCGATCGGCCTCAACGTTCCGCCGGCGTTCGTCATCGGCACCGGGTTCTGTGCCACGCCCGAGCAGGCCACCCCGGCGATCTGGCACCATGCGCTCGCCGACCTCGAGCGCGCCACCGGCTTGCGGCTGGGCGACCCGCGCCGGCCGCTGCTTCTCTCCGTTCGCTCGGGCGCACCGGTCTCGATGCCGGGGATGATGGAGACGCTGCTCGACATCGGGTTGAACGATGCGACGCTGCCCGGCCTCGTCCGGACGACCGGGCAGCCGCGCCTCGCCTGGGATGCCTACCGCCGGCTCGTCGCCGGCTTCGGCGAGGTCGTGGCCGGGATCGATCCGCGCCGGTTCGAGGCCGACCTCGATGCAGTCCGCGACGGCGAGGACGAGCGGGCGCTCGACTTTTCCCAGATGCGGGAGATCGCCCGGCGCCATCTCGAGACCTTCGCCCGGGAGGCCGGTCGGGCGTTCCCGCAAAGCGCCGAGCAGCAGCTGTCCGAGGCCGTCGCCGCGGTCTTCCGCTCCTGGGGCAGCGACAAGGCGGTGGCCTATCGCGACCGCAACCGGCTCGGGCACGACATGGGCACCGCGGTGACGGTGCAGCGGATGGTGTTCGGCAATGCCGGCGGCCTTTCGGGCGCGGGCGTCGGCTTCTCCCGCGACCCGAGCACCGGCGAGCCCAGCCCGTGGGTCGATTTCCTGTTCAACGCCCAGGGCGAGGACGTGGTCAGCGGCCGCCGTACTGCCCGGGGACATGACGATCTGGCGGCGGTGGCGCCGGCGCTGTGGGCCGAACTGGTCCGGGCGGCAGCGGCGCTCGAACGGCATTTCGGCGACATGCAGGACTTCGAGTTCACGATCGAGGACGGGGTCCTCTTCCTGCTGCAGACCCGCAGCGGCAAGCGCACGCCGCATGCCGCCGCCCGAATCGCCCTCGACATGCTCGACGAGGGACTGATCGACGCCGAAACGGCCCGCCAGCGCACGCGGGGGCTGGACGCACACGCCCTGACCATCCGGCGGATCGCGGCGGCCGGTGGCGGCGAACTGCCGCTGCTCGCCACCGCCGCATCGGCCGCCGGCGGCGTCGTGTCGGGTGCGATCGCCTTCGACGAGGACGGCGCGCGGCGGCTGCGGCAGGTGGGACGCGCCGTCATCCTGGTGCGCCGCGACGCCGAGACGCGGGACATCGCCGCCCTCGACCTCGCCGACGGCCTGCTGACCCGGAACGGCGCCCGCACCTCGCACGCGGCGGTCGTCGCCCGCCAGCTCGGCAAGGTCTGCCTCGTCGGCTGCGAGGCCCTGGAGATCGACGAGGCGCGGCGCTGCCTCGCGGCCACGGACGTGCGCCTCGCGGAGGGGACGGAGATCACGCTCGACGGCAACGAAGGTCGCATCTTCGCCGGCCGGGCGGCCGTCGTCGAAGACGTGCCGGGCCCGCTGCTGGCGAGGCTCGCCGCCTTGCAGGTCCGGCCATGACCGACTGCCGCCGGGCACGGGGCCATCGGCCCGGACGTGCGGTCGGCATGCCGGCCCGATCGCTTGCAAATCGGAGCCGGTCCCGCTATCTACCGCGCCATTCCTCACGCGGGCCAGCGGGAGCCGAACGTCGTTCGGCCCCCTTCCGGTGTCCGGCCATGGCCGGATCACAAGGCTCGCGGCGGTCGAACCGGAAAAGGACAGTACCCATGGCGATGCCTACGTTCTCGATGCGCCAGCTTCTCGAAGCCGGCGTGCATTTCGGTCATCACACGCGGCGCTGGAATCCGAAGATGCGCCCCTACATCTTCGGCACCCGCAATGGCGTCCACATTCTCGATCTCGAGCAGTCGGTGCCGATGCTCCAGCGGGCGATGCAGTCGGTGCGCGACGTCGTCGCCGGCGGCGGCCGCGTGCTCTTCGTCGGCACCAAGCGCCAGGCCCAGGAGCCGGTGGCGGCCGCGGCCAAGCGCTGCGGCCAGTACTACGTCAATCACCGCTGGCTCGGCGGCATGCTGACCAACTTCAAGACGATCTCGCACTCGATCAAGCGGCTGCGCGATCTGGAGGATCGGCTCTCCCAGGATGCCAGCGGCTTCACGAAGCGTGAGCGCCTGGAACTGACGCGCGACCGCGACAAGCTCGACCGCGCGCTCGGCGGCATCAAGGAGATGGGCGGCCTGCCCGACATGCTGTTCGTGATCGACACGAACAAGGAGGCGATCGCCGTCCAGGAGGCCAACCGCCTGAACATTCCGGTGGTCGCCGTCATCGACAGCAACTCCGATCCCGACGGCGTCCTGCTGCCGATCCCCGGCAACGACGATGCCATCCGCGCGATCAACCTCTATTGCGACATGATCTCGGGCGCGGTCCTCGACGGCATCCAGGCCGAGCTGACGGCCGCCGGTGTCGACATCGGCTCCCAGGCCGAGACGCCCGACGTCGAGTTCGAGCCCGAGGTCGAGGAGGAGGTCGCGGTCGCGGCCGCTCCGGAAGAGGTCGAGCCGACCGCCACGGCCTGATCCCGGATCGGCCGTATCGAACGGGCGACGGCGGCAGGCACCTGCCGCCGTTCGCTTAACCAGGCATTCATGACGAACGAAGAACGAAGGAGAGTCCGATGGCCGAGATCACTGCCGCCCTGGTGAAGGAACTGCGGGAGAAGACCGGCGCCGGCATGATGGACTGCAAGAAGGCGCTGGCCGAGACCGGTGGCGACATCGAGGCCGCCGTCGACTGGCTGCGCAAGAAAGGCCTGTCGGCCGCCGCCAAGAAGGCGGGCCGGGTCGCGGCCGAGGGGCTGGTCGGCGTCGCCGCCTCCGGTGGCCGCGGCGCGGTCGTCGAGGTCAACGCCGAGACCGACTTCGTGGCGCGCAACGAGATGTTCCAGGGCTTCGTCCGCCAGGTCGCCGACCGCGTGCTCGCGACCGGCGCCGACATCGAGGCGGTGAAGGCCGAGGGGCTGCCCTCGGGCCGCTCCGTCGCCGACGAACTGACCCACCTCATCGCCACCATCGGCGAGAACATGGCGCTCCGCCGGTCGCTGCGGCTGGAGGTTTCCCAGGGCGTCGTCGCGAGCTATGTCCACAACGCGACCGCCACCGGGCTCGGCAAGATCGGCGTGCTGGTCGCCCTGGAGTCGGCGGGCGACGCGGCGAAGCTGGAGGCGCTGGGCCGGCAGCTCGCCATGCATGTCGCGGCGGCCAACCCGCAGTTCCTGAACGTCGCCTCGGTCGATTCCTCGGCCCTCGACCGCGAGCGCGACGTGCTCCGCGAGCAGGCGCGCGCCAGCGGCAAGCCGGAAGCCATCATCGACAAGATGGTCGAGGGGCGGCTGCGCAAGTTCTACGAGGAGACCGTGCTGCTGGAGCAGGTCTTCGTCATCGACGGCGAGACTCGCGTCTCCAAGGTGGTCGAGGGCGTGGCGAAGGAGATCGGCCAGCCGATCGCCGTCACCGGCTTCGCCCGCTACGCCCTCGGCGAGGGGATCGAGAAGGCGCAGTCGGACTTCGCGGCCGAGGTGGCGGCCCAGCTCGGCCGCTGACCGACCGCCTCGGGAACGGCGCCATGCCAGCCGCATTCCGCCGCGTCCTCCTGAAGATTTCGGGAGAGGCGCTGCTCGGGTCGCGCGAGTACGGTCTCGACGGGGAGACCGTCGAACGGATCGCCAAGGAGGTCCGTCAGGTCCACGATCTCGGCGTCGAGATCTGTGCCGTGATCGGCGGCGGCAACATCTTCCGCGGCGTGTCCGGCGCTGCGGCCGGCATGGAGCGCGCCAGCGCCGACTACATGGGCATGCTGGCGACGGTCATCAACGCGCTGTCGCTGCAGAACGCGCTGGAGCGGGTAGGACTGCACACCCGGGTACAGTCCGCCATCCCGATGTCGACGGTGTGCGAGCCCTACATCCGCCGCCGGGCCATCCGCCACATGGAGAAGAAGCGGGTCGTCATCTTCGCCGGCGGGACCGGGAACCCGTTTTTCACCACCGACACGGCGGCGGCGCTGCGGGCGTCCGAGATGGGTTGCGACGCGATCCTCAAGGCGACCAAGGTCGACGGGGTCTATACCGCCGACCCGGTCAAGGTGAAGGATGCCCAGCGCTATGATAGACTTTCCTACATGGAGGTACTGTCGCGGGATCTGAAGGTGATGGACGCGTCGGCGATCTCGCTGGCGCGCGAGAACCGGATTCCGATCGTGGTCTTCTCGATCTACACCCATGGCGCGTTCGCCGACGTGGTGCAGGGTCGCGGACGTTTCACGATCATCGGCGACTGAGGGAGGAACGGAATGGCTGCGGCGGAGCTCGACGAATATCGGCGGCGGATGACGGGGGCGCTCGAGGTGCTGCGCAAGGAGTTCGCGGGCCTGCGCACGGGCCGGGCCTCGGCGGACCTGCTCAACCCCGTCATGGTCGACGCCTATGGGCAGCACATGCCGATCTCGCGCATCGGCACCGTCAACGTGCCGGAGCCGCGCCTGATCACCGTGCAGGTCTGGGACCGTGGCATGGTCAAGGCCGTGGACAAGGCGATTCGCGATTCCGGCCTCGGCCTCAACCCGATCACCGAGGGACAGACGATCCGCGTCCCGCTGCCGGACCTGACCGCCGAGCGCCGCAAGGAGCTGACCAAGGTCGCGCACAAGTACGCCGAGGCGGCGCGGGTGTCGATCCGCAACATCCGGCGCGATGCCATGGATCATCTGAAGAAGATCGAGAAGGACGGCGACATCTCCCAGGACGAACAGCGCAAGTCGGGCACCGAGGTGCAGTCCCTGACGGACGAGCACATCAAGAAGGTCGACGAGCTGCTGCACGCCAAGGAAAAGGACATCCTGCAGGTCTGAGACAGTGGCGATGGCGCCCGCTGACGTCCATGTGCCGCGGCATGTGGCCATCATCATGGACGGCAACGGCCGCTGGGCCCGCGCGCGGGGCCTGCCGCGCGCGGCCGGTCATCGCCAGGGGGCCGAGGCGGTTCGCCGGACCGTGCGCGCCGCCGGCGATCTCGGCATCCGCTACCTGACGCTGTTCGGCTTCTCCTCGGAGAACTGGAAGCGCCCCGAGACCGAGGTGGCGGACCTCATGGGGCTGCTGCGGCACTACCTGCGGGCGGAGATCGCGGAGCTGCACGCCAATCATGTGCGCCTGCGGGTGATCGGCGACCGCGATCGCCTGGCGCGGGACATCCGCGTGCTGATCGAGAATGCCGAGGCGACGACCCGGGAGAACGACGCCCTGAACCTGACGGTGGCGCTCAGCTATGGCGGGCGACAGGAGATCGTTGCGGCCGTCCGCCGGATCGCCGACGAGGTGCGGGCCGGCCGCCTCGCGCCCGAGGCGATCGACGAGGCGGCGTTCGCCCGCCGGCTCGACACCCACGACCTGCCCGACCCCGACCTCCTGGTCCGGACCAGCGGCGAGCAGCGCATCAGCAACTTCATGCTGTGGCAGTGCGCCTATACCGAGTTCCATTTCACTCCGACGCTATGGCCCGACTTCGGCGAGGCGCATCTCGGCGAAGCCATCCGGGATTTCGGCAGCCGGGACCGACGCTTCGGCGCGGTGGCCCCGCAGGCCCGCTGAGCCCGGGGCGTCGACGCGCGCCCCGCTCGCCGGCCGTCATCGCTCGCATGACCCGATCGCTGCTGCTGCGCATCCTGTCCGCCGCCGTGCTGATCCCGCTGGCGCTCGCCGCGGCCTGGGCGGGCGGCCCCTGGTTCGCGGCGGTGGTCGGGATCTTCGCGCTCGGCATGGCCTGGGAGTGGGGCCGGATCTGCGATCCGCCCCACCGGACGCCGCTTCAGGCGGCGGCGATCGTCGTCGCGATCGCCGGTGCCGCCGCCGCCGCCGCCGCGGGCTGGCCGGTCGCCGGCATCGCCGTCGCCGCCGCCGGCGCCGCGGCGGCCGGAATGCTCGCCGGACGCGGCGGTACGGCCCCGGCCTGGATGGCGCCCGCCGGTACCTTCTACATCGCCCTCGCCGTGCTGGCGGTGCTGCACATCCGCGGCGCTGCGGACGCCAGGCCGACGCTCTGGCTCTTCGCCGTGGTCTGGGCGACCGACATCGCCGCCTATGGTGCCGGGCGCTCGATCGGCGGGCCGAAGCTCGCGCCGCGGTTCAGCCCGCACAAGACCTGGTCCGGTCTCCTCGGCGGGGCCACGGTGGCCGCCCTGGTCGGCTGGGCCGTGGCCGCGGCCACGGGCGGGCCGGCCGTCGCGGTCGCGCTTGCCGCCGCCTTTCTTCTCGCCTTTGTCGCCCAGGCCGGAGACCTCGCGGAGTCGGCGGCAAAGCGCTACGCTGGCATCAAGGACGCGAGTGGCCTGATCCCCGGGCATGGGGGCGTGCTCGACCGGCTGGACGGCCTGATGGCCGCGGCCCTGGCCTTCGCGGCCCTGCGGCATCTGACGGGAGAGGGCCTGCTCGAATGGCGGTGAGCGAGGCGGCCGTGCTGCGGGAGCAGGCGTCGCGCGGACGGCGGACGGTGAGCATCCTGGGAGCGACCGGCTCGGTCGGGCGCAGCACCGCCGACCTCCTGGCGCTGCATCGCGAGCGCTACGAGGTGGTGGCGATCACCGCCCATCGCGACCGCGACGGACTGGTGGCGCTTGCCCGCGAACTGCGGCCGCGGCTCGCCGTCATCGCCGATCCGGCCGGCTACGCCGACGTCCTGGCCGGGCTGGCGGGGACCGGCATCGCGGTCGCCGCCGGGCCCGAGGCGGTGGTCGAGGCGGCGTCGCGCCCGGTCGACTGGGTGATGGCGGCGATCGTCGGCACGGCCGGCCTGGCGCCGACGATGGCCGCGATCCGCACCGGCGCGACCGTCGCCTTCGCCAGCAAGGAGTGCCTGGTGGCGGCCGGCGCGCTGATGATGGCGGCGATCCGCCGCCATGGAGCCACCCTCCTGCCGGTCGATTCCGAGCACAACGCCATCTTCCAGGTGTTCGACTTCGCCCGCCCCGAATCGATCGAGCGGATCATCCTGACCGCATCCGGCGGCCCCTTCCGGACGGTGCCGCGCGCTGCCCTCGCGGGGGTGACCCCCGAGCAGGCGGTCGCCCACCCGAACTGGCGGATGGGTGCCAAGATCTCGGTCGATTCCGCGACCATGATGAACAAGGGGCTCGAGGTCATCGAGGCGCACCACCTGTTCGCCATGCCGGGCCCGAAGATCGATGTCGTCGTCCACCCGCAGTCGATCGTCCACAGTCTCGTCGCCTATGTCGACGGCTCGGTCCTGGCGCAGCTCGGCTCGCCCGACATGCGGACCCCGATCGCCCACACGCTGGCCTGGCCCGATCGCATCGCCGCGCCGTCGCCGCGCCTCGACCTGGCACGGATCGGCACGCTGTCCTTCGAGGCGCCGGACGACGAGCGCTTCCCGGCGCTCGGGCTCTGCCGGCAGGCGATGGGGGCGGGCGGCGGCGCGCCCGCCGTCCTCAACGCCGCCAACGAGGTTGCGGTCGCCGCCTTCCTCGATCGCCGGATCGGCTTCCTCGACATTCCCGCGCTCGTCGCCGACGCCATGGGGCGCGCCGGCACCGCCGCGCCGTCCTCGATCGAGGACGTCGTCGCCCTCGATCGCGAGGCGCGCCACGTCGCCGCGTCGCTGGTCGGCGACCGCGAGGCGGGAATGGGACGGCGATGACCCGCGCAATCCGCGGCCGCGATCATGAATTTCCGGTCACCGACTGGAGGAGCGCTGCCGTCGTCCACATCTTGATCTCGGCACCGACACCCGCCGCCGGCGCCCGCCCGACCGCAGAGTGAGCATGGACGCCATCCTCCAGATTCCGCATTACGGCCTCTCGTTCCTGGTGCTCCTGACGATCCTCGTGTTCGTGCACGAGTTCGGCCACTACTGGGTCGCGCGCCGCAACGGCGTGCGCGTCGAGGTCTTCTCGATCGGCTTCGGGCCCGAGCTGTTCGGCTGGCACGACCGGGCCGGGACGCGCTGGAAGTTCAGCCTGCTGCCGCTCGGCGGCTACGTGAAGATGTTCGGCGACGCCGGTGCCGCGAGCACGCCGGCCGAGGGCATCGACAGGATGTCTCCGGAGGAGCGGGCGGTCGCCTTCCACCACAAGCGGCTGGGGCAGCGCGCGGCGATCGTCGCCGCCGGGCCGGCCGCCAACTTCCTCTTCGCCATCCTGGTGCTGGCGGGCCTGTTCATGACCCAGGGCCAGCCCTACACGCCGGCCGAGATCGGCACCGTGCGACCGGACAGCGCCGCCGCCGCGGCCGGCCTGAAGCCGGGCGACCGGATCGTCGCCATCGACGGCGGCAAGGTCGACCGGTTCGAGCAGGTCCAGCTCATCGTCCGCCTCAACCAGGGCACGCCGCTCTCGGTCGACGTGCTGCGCGACGGCCGGACCGTCAATCTGTCGGTCACCCCGCGAGTGGTGGAACTGACCGACCGCATCGGCGGGACCCAGCGCGTGGGCCAGCTCGGCGTCGGCCGCAGCGGCGTCGAATTCGTCAGACGCGACCCGTTCACGGCAGTCGTCGCCGGCGTCGAGGAGACCTGGACCCTGACCGCCGGCACCCTGACGGCGGTGTGGCAGATGGTCAGCGGCTCGCGCACGACGGAGGAGCTGGGAGGGCCGCTGCGAATCGCCCAGATGTCCGGCGAGGCGACCCGCTCCGGGACCGCCGGCTTCCTCTGGTTCGCGGCGATTCTGTCGATCAATCTAGGACTTATCAACCTGTTCCCGATCCCCGTGCTTGACGGAGGGCATCTGCTGTTCTACGCAGCGGAGGCGGTCCGGGGACGGCCGCTCGGCGAACGGGCACAGGAGTACGGCTTCCGCATCGGGCTTGCGTTGGTCCTGACGCTGATGCTGTTTTCGACCTGGAACGACCTGGTGCAACTCCGGGTGTTCTCCTTCCTCAAGGGGCTCGTGATGTGAGCGGTGCGGCCTCCGAGAAAGGGTATGGGGTGCTTCGAACGTTCGTGATCGCCTTGGCGCTGGTGGCGGGCGCCGCCATCGCTCCCGTACCGGCCTCGGCCCAGTTCGGCCAGGGCACGATCCAGGAGGTGCGGATCGAGGGCACCCAGCGGATCGAACCGGAGACGGTGCGCTCCTATCTCTCGGTGCAACCCGGAGAGCAGTTCGACTCCCAGCAGGTCGACCGGTCGCTGAAGGCGCTGTTCGCGACCGGGCTTTTCGCGGACGTCACGCTGCGCCGCGAGGGCGAGGCGCTGGTCGTCCGTGTGGTCGAGAATCCGATCATCAACCGGATCGCCTTCGAAGGGAATCGCCGCATCACCACGGAGACCCTCAACAGCGAGGTCCAGCTCCGTCCCCGCACGGTCTACACGCGGACCAAGATCCAGAACGACGTCAAGCGTATCCTCGACCTGTACCGGCGGTCGGGACGCTTCGCCGCCACCGTCGAGCCCAAGGTCATCCAGCGCGAGCAGAACCGGGTCGATCTCGTGTTCGAGATCGACGAGGGGTCGCTGACCGGCATCCGCCGCATCAATTTCGTCGGCAACAAGCAGTACAGCGACGGCCGGCTGCGCGAGGTCATCCAGACCAAGGAAAGCCGCTGGTGGCGGTTCCTGACCTCCGACGACAGCTACGATCCCGATCGCCTGACCTTCGACCGCGAGCTGCTGCGCAAGTTCTACCTGTCGGAAGGCTATGCGGACTTCCGGGTCGTCTCCTCGGTCGCCGAACTGACGCCGGACCGGGAAGGGTTCGTCGTCACCGTGACCCTGGAGGAGGGCGAGAAGTACAAGTTCGGCAAGATCGAGGTCGTCTCCAACCTCAAGGACCTCGATCCGGAGTCGGTCCGCAGCCTCATCGCCGCGACCGAAGGCCGGGACTACAACGCCGACCAGGTCGAGACCACGATCACCCGCCTGACCGATGCGGTCGGCAATCGCGGCTATGCCTTCGTCGACGTCCGTCCGCAGATCCAGCGCGATCGCGAGAAGAAGGAGATCGCGGTCACCTTCGATATCCAGGAGGGCCCGCGGGTCTTCGTCGAGCGCATCGACATCGTCGGCAACGTCCGCACGCTCGACAAGGTCATCCGCCGCGAGTTCCAGATCGTCGAGGGCGACGCGTTCAATGCCGCCAAGCTGCGGCGCTCGCGCCAGCGGGTCCGTGACCTCGGCTACTTCAAGAAGGTCGACATCGCGAACGTGCCGGGCACCTCGCCCGACCGTACGGTGGTGACGGTCGAGGTCGAGGAGCAGTCGACGGGCGAGATCGCCTTCGGCGCCGGCTTCTCGACCAGCGTCGGCGTGCTCGGCGACGTTAGCCTCCGGGAGCGGAACCTGCTCGGCCGCGGCCAGGACCTGCGCATCGGCTTCGCGCTGTCGGAGCGTTCGCAGGAGGTCGATCTCAGCTTCACCGAGCCCTACTTCCTCGACCGCAACCTGTCGGCCGGGTTCGACATCTTCCGCATCGTCCGCGACCTCCAGGACGAGAGCTCCTATGACGAGGAGATCACCGGCCTGTCGCTGCGCAGCGGGTTCCAGCTCCGCGAGAACCTGCGGCAGACGGTGCGCTACACGCTGCGCCAGGACGAGATCAAGAGCGTGCCGACCACGGCGTCGCGCTTCATCAAGGAGCTCGAAGGGTCGTCCATCGCCTCGATCATCGGCACGACCCTGACCTATGACCGGCGCGACAGCCGCATCGAGCCGACCGACGGCTACTATGTCTCGCTGTCGGCCGACCTGGCCGGGCTCGGCGGCGATCGCCACTTCTTCAAGCCGAAGCTGAGCGGCGGCTACTACTTCCCGATCGCTCTGCCCTGGGTGCTGAGCTTCCGCGGCGAAGTCGGCCACATCTTCAATTTCGACGACGAGGTCCGGCTCACCGACCGCTACTTCCTGGGCGGCGACAATTGCCGCGGTTTCCGGAACTCGGGCGTCGGACCGCGCGACGTGACGACGCGCGACGCGCTCGGCGGCAACACCTACTATGCGGCGACCACGGAGCTCAGCTTCCCGCTCGGTCTTCCCCAGGAGTTCGGGCTCACGGGCCGCGTGTTCGGCGACGCGTGCAGCCTGTGGGATTCGGACTCCAAGGGGGTGGAGGTCGCCGACAAGAATTCCATCCGGTTCGCCACCGGCGTCGGTCTGTCCTGGAAATCTCCCTTGGGTCCCATCCGGATCGATTTCGCGGTGCCGGTGCTGAAGGAAGACTTCGACCGCTCCGAGAATTTCCGGATCAGCTTCGGGACGAGGTTCTAGCATGATGAAGTTTGCTTCGATGCGTGCGGCGATCGCCGCCCTGGCCATCGGTGTGGCCGTGGCGACGGGCGGCGCGGCGCCCGTCGCCGCCCAGACCCTGCCTCCGCCGGTCATCATGATCGTCGACATCCAGGGCGTGCAGCAGGGCTCCAAGGCCTTCAAGAACATCCAGGCGCAGATGCAGACGCACCGCCAGTCGTTCCAGAAGGAGATCGGCGACCAGGAGGCCCAGCTCCGCAACGCCGAGCAGGAGTTGCAGCGGCAGCGCACCATCCTTTCGCCGGAGGCCTTCGGACAGAAGCAGCGCGAATTCCAGGAGCGCGTGAACAACGTCCAGCGCAACGCGCAGTCCCGGCGTCGCCAGCTCGAAGAAGGCTTCAACGAGGCGATGCAGCAAGTGCAGCGGCAGTTGCTGCAGGTCGTCGGCAAGCTGGCCGAGGAGCGCGGCGCGACGATCGTCCTGCCGAAGACCCTCGTGGTGCTGGTCGACAAGCGCTTCGACGCTTCCGACGAGGCCCTGAAGCGGCTCGACGCGGCGATCACCCAGGTCAGCGTGAAGCTTCCGGCCAAGAAGTAGGCACCCCGGGGCTCGGGGGCCGGAATCCCGTGGTCGACTCCCGCTTCCATCGCTCGGGCCCTGCCCGGACGCTCGACGATCTGGCGAGACTGACCGGCGCCGAGGCGCGTGCGGGAACCCGTGGCGACCGCTTCACGGGCGTCGCGACCGTGGCCGACGCAGGTGCCACCGAGATCGTCTTCGTCGAGGACCGGCGGTATCTCGACGCGCTCGCCGAGAGTGCCGCCGGTGCCTGCTTCCTGCAGGCGGAACTGGCGGAGCGGGCGCCGGCCGGCATGGCGCTCCTGGTGACGCGCGGCCCGCAGCGCGCCTTCGCGATCGCCGCCGCGGCGCTGCATCCGGCCGAAGCGGCCGTGCCTGGCATTGCCGCCGGGGCCTGGGTGGACCCCGCGGCCGTGGTCGACCCGAGTTGCGAGATCGCCGCCGGTGCCCATGTCGGGCCCGGCGCCGTCCTTGCGGCGGGGACGATCCTCGGCGCCAACGCCGTCGTCGGCCGCAACTGCATGATCGGCGAAGGCACCCGGGTCGGCGCCGGGGCCAGCATCTCCCATGCGCGGATCGGCGCCCGGGTGGTCATCCACCCGGGAGTCCGCATCGGACAGGACGGGTTCGGCGTGGTGCCGGGGCGGGACGGCCACGTCAAGGTGCCCCAGCTCGGCCGGGTCGTGATCGGCGACGATGTCGAGATCGGCGCCAACACGACCATCGATCGCGGCGCCCTCGGCGACACCGTCATCGGTCCGGGCTGCTTCATTGATAATCTGGTGCAGATCGGGCACAACGTCCGCCTGGGGCGGGGCTGCATCATCGCAGGCCAGGTCGGCATTTCCGGCAGCACGATCGTCGGCGACCATGTGATGATGGGAGGGCAGGCCGGGTTGACCGGACATCTCCATATCGGCGACGGCGCCCGGATCGCGGCGAAGGCCGGGGTCATGCGCGACGTGGCGCCGGGGATGGCGGTCAGCGGCGCCCCGGCCGTTCCGATCGCGGAACATCTGCGGCAGGCCGTCGTGCTGCGCCGCTTGACGAAAGGGAAAGGCGCTTAGGAGCATGGACGGCAAGGAGGCCGCAGTGGCCGGCGTGACCATCGACATCGAACGCGTGATGGCGATGATTCCGCACCGCTACCCATTCCTCATGATCGACCGGGTGGTCGACGTCGTGGCGAACGAGGGCTGCACCGGCATCAAGAACGTCTCGATCAACGAGCCGTTCTTCCAGGGCCATTTCCCGGCCCGGCCCGTCATGCCGGGCGTCCTCATCATCGAGGCGATGGCGCAGACCGCCGCCGTGCTCGTCGTCCACACGCTCGGCCCGGACTCCGAGGGCAAGCTCGTCTACTTCATGTCGGTCGACGGCGCCCGGTTCCGCAGGCCGGTGGTGCCCGGCGACCAGCTCCACGTCCATGTTCGCAAGGAACGCAGCCGTGGCAACGTCTGGAAGTTCTCTGCGGAGGCGAAGGTCGACGGCCAGCTGGCGGCCGAGGCGACCTACGCGGCAATGATCCTCGACTAGGGAATCCGGCTTCCGGCGCACATGACCAACATTCATCCGACGGCCGTCGTCGCTCCCGGCGCCGAACTCGGCACCGACGTGACGATCGGCCCGTTCTGCTGCGTCGGCGGGAACGTCCGCCTCGGCGACGGTGTGACCCTGGTTTCCCATGCCGTGATCGACGGGCATACCACGATCGGCGCCGGGACCCGGGTGTTCCCCTTCGCCGCCCTGGGCCTGCCGCCGCAGCATCTCCGCTACAAGGGAGAACCGGTGACGCTCGAGATCGGGTGCAACAACCAGATCCGCGAGCATGTGACGATGCACCCCGGCACCCCGTTCGGCAGCGGACGCACCCGGATCGGCGACAACGGGCTCTTCATGGTCGGCACGCACGTCGCGCACGACTGCGAGATCGGCAACCACGTCATCATGGCCAACAACGCCACCCTCGGCGGGCATGTCCATGTCGACGACCACGCCTATCTCGGCGGTCTCTGCGCCGTCCATCAGTATGTGCGCATCGGCCACCACGCGATGATCGGCGGCATGTCCGGGGTCGAGAGCGACGTCATCCCCTACGGCTCGGTGATGGGCGACCGCGGGCGCCTGTCCGGGCTCAACGTCGTCGGCCTGAAGCGGCACGGCTTCTCGCGCGAGGACGTGCATCGCCTGCGCAGCGCCTACCGCCTGCTCTTCGCCCAGGAAGGCACGCTGGCGGAACGCATCGTCGACGTCGCGGAGCTCTTTGCCGACAATCCGCCGGTCATGGACATCGTCAACTTCATCCGCGAGGACTCGACCCGGGCGATCTGCCAGCCCAGGGCGAATGGCGGGTAAGCTCGGCATCATCGCCGGCGGCGGGCCGCTGCCCCGCCACGCCGCCGCCGCCTGTCGGACCGCCGGGCGACCATACTTCATCCTCGGGCTCGAGGGCGCCGCCGACGCCGAGACGCTGGCGGCCGGTCCGAGCGCGATCGTCCGCCTCGGCGCGGTCGGCACCGCCCTTTCGCTCCTGCGCCGCAACGGCGTCGAGGAGGTGGTGATGGTCGGCCGGGTGCGTCGGCCGCCGCTCTCCGCGCTGCGGCCCGACTGGAAGGGCGCGCAGTTCCTGGCCCGCGTCGGCGTGCGCGCGGCCGGCGACGACGGACTGCTGTCGGCGGTGGTCGACCAGCTCGAGCGCGAAGGCTTCCGCGTCGTCGGCATCGACCGGATCCTGGAGACGCTGCTCATTCCGGAGGGGCCGATCGGTCGCCACCGGCCGGATGCCGCGGCCGCCGACGACATCCGGCGCGGGGCCGTCGTCGCCACCGCCATCGGCGGGCTCGACGTCGGCCAGGCGGTCGTCGTCCAGGCCGGCACGGTCATCGCCGTCGAGGCGGTCGAAGGCACGGATGCGATGCTGGAGCGTGCCGCAGCACTGCGGCTCGAGCGCCAGGGCGGCGTGCTGGTCAAGATGAAGAAGCCACAGCAGGAGCGGCGCGTCGACC
>NZ_JAYSFE010000044.1:0-33564 GCF_041913585.1 Allostella sp. | reverse complement strand
GGCCCACACCGCCTCGCGCGGGGCGGCGATCCGGTATTCCCCTGACATGTCCATGATGAATCGCTCCTGCGCTGGACCCCGATGGGGCGGAACCTATCGCCCGCCCCGGCCGGGGGCAACATCGGGCGCCGTCGTCCGGGCGGCCGGCGGACCGTCATGAGATCAGGCTTGCGCGCCCATGGGGTTGTGCGCGACGTTGCGGCGCTGCCGACGGCGTGCGTGGCCCCAATGCCAAGCATTCGCAACAAATGACCGGCGGGGCGGGAACAGGGTCGGGGGACGTGGAAGTCCCGCGGAAACTCCAGATGCCGAGGCCGGAATGTGAACGTCGAACAACTGATTGCCGACTATGGCTCGTGGTTCTATGTCGTCACATTCCTATGGACGTTCCTCGAAGGTGAAACGTTTGTCATAATCGCCGGCGTGGCAGCCCAGAAGGGGCTGCTCGACTGGTGGACGCTGTTCTTCTGTGCCTGGTTCGGCAGTTTCTGCGGCGATCAGACCTATTTCTGGATCGGACGCCTCTACGGACCCAAGATCCTCGCCCGGTTCCCGCGCTGGCGATCCGGAGTCGAAGGGGCGCTGGCCCAGGTCCAGCGCAACAGCACCTGGTTCATCCTGAGCTTCCGCTTCATCTACGGGGTGCGCAACTTCGCCTCCTTCTCGCTGGGGATGGCGCGTGTCGCCCCGCTGCGCTTCGCCGCCCTCAACTTCGTCGCGGCCTTCGTCTGGGCGCTCTCCTTCGCCGGTTCCGGCTACCTGTTCGGCGAGGCGTTCGAGGCGGTGGCGGGCGAATGGGTGCACGGGATCGGCCTTGTGCTGCTGACCTGCCTCGTGTTGTTTGCCATCCTGATGATCCTGCGGGCGCGCCGTGGCCGGCGACGCGCGGCAGTGGCGCCGGTGTCGTCGAGCGTGTCCAAACCGCCAGCCTGAGAGCGGCCGGGGAGCGCTCGGCCGCTTCGGCGCACGGGTGGCGGCAGCGATTTGGGGGGAGCATGCGGATGACGCGGGCACGGCGGGTCCTGGCGGCCCTGACGGCGGGCATTGGGGCGATGGCGGCGGCTCCGCCGGCGATGGCGGCGGCCGAGGCCCCGCACATCGACGGGTCGGTGCTCGGTCTGCTCTGGGCCGTTCCCTTCGCCGGCATCCTGCTGTCGATCGCCATCATGCCGCTGGTGGCCCCGGCCTTCTGGCATCACCATTTCGGCAAGGTCTCGGCGGCCTGGGCCGTCGCCTTCGTCGTCCCCGCCACCCTCGTCTTCGGGGCCGACGTCGCCGCCTACGAACTGCTGCACACGCTGCTGCTCGAGTACGTCCCCTTCATCGTGCTGCTCTGGGCGCTGTTCACCGTCGTCGGCGGCATCCGCCTCGTCGGCGACCTGCGGTCGTCGGCGGCCACCAACACGGCGATGCTCGCCGTCGGCACGGTGCTGGCGAGCTGGATGGGCACCACCGGCGCGGCCATGCTGATGATCCGCCCGCTGATCCGGGCCAACGAATGGCGGAAGCATCAGGCCCACGTCATGGTGTTCCTGATCTTCCTGGTCGCCAACGTCGGCGGCGCGCTGACCCCGATCGGCGACCCGCCGCTCTTCCTCGGCTTCCTCAAGGGCGTGCCGTTCTTCTGGCCGACGACGGCGCTGTTCCTGCCGATGCTGCTGGTCGCCGGTATCCTGCTGGCGGTCTTCTTCCTGCTCGACAGCTACCTCTTCTCGCGCGAGCCGGGGCGGCCGCCCAACGACCAGTCGGGCGAGCGCCTCGGCGTCGAGGGCGGGGTGAACATCCTGCTTCTCGGCGCGATCGTCGGTGCCGTGCTGCTGCGCGGCATCTGGCATTCCGGGGTCGAGTTGACCGTCTACCACGTCCCCGTGCCGCTGGAGAGCATCGCCTCCAACCTGCTCCTGGTCGCGATCGGGCTCCTGTCGCTGCGCCTGACGCGGGAGGACACGCGCCTCGGCAATGCCTTCTCCTGGGGGCCGATCCTCGAGGTGGCCAAGCTCTTCGCCGGCATCTTCGTCACCATCGTGCCGATGATCGCGATCCTGCGCGCCGGCCGCGACGGCGCCATGGCGGGGCTGGTGGCGCTGGTGACGACCCCCGACGGGCGGCCGATCGACGCCTGGTACTTCTGGCTGGCGGGGGGCCTGTCGAGCTTCCTCGACAATGCCCCGACCTACCTCGTCTTCTTCAACCTCGCCGGCGGCGACCCGGCCCAGCTCACCGGGGCGCTCGCCTCGACCCTGACGGCGATCTCGGCCGGGGCCGTCTTCATGGGCGCCAACACCTATATCGGCAACGCCCCCAACTTCATGGTCAAGGCGATCGCCGAAGAGCGCGGGGTGAAGATGCCGAGCTTCTTCGGCTACATGGCCTGGGCCGGCATCTTCCTCGTTCCGCTCTTCGCGCTGACGACGCTGGTGTTCTTCCGGTAGCGGGGGGCGGCGGCGGCCGGCGCCGCCGTCAGTGCGCCTGCAGCACCGGCAGGGTCATGTGGCGGCAGACATGGGCGGTGGCGCCGCCGAAGATCATCTCGCGCCAGCGGGTGTGGCCGTAGGCGCCCATGACCAGGAGGTCGGCGCCGATCGCCGACGCGGTCGCGAGGAGGGTGGCGCCGGCATCGCCGTCGCTGCCGCGCTGGACGCGAACCTCGACGGCGATGCCGTGGCGGCTGAGGAAGCTGGCCGCGGCCTCGGCCGACGGGTCGGCCGCGCCGGAATCGTTGATCGCGAGCAGGACCACGGAATCGGCCGATTCCAGCAGCGGTACCGCGGCATGGAGCGCCCGCGCCGTGGTGTGCGAGTTCTTCCAGCCGACGAGCGCCCGGCGGCCGATGGCCGGGGCCGGCGGCCGGCCGTGCGGCAGCACCAGGCACGGGCAGGCGGTCATCAGCGGCAGTTCTTCCATCGGCTGCAGCGAGACGACGTCGTCGACGGTCATCGCCGGGTTCTGGCCGACGAGCGCGATGTCGGCGAAGCGGCTCTCGACCTTGATCGCCTCGATCGGCTCGCCGTCGACGATGTGCAATTCGATGCCGACGCCCTCGCGCCGGCTGGTCTCCTCGACGAGGCCGCGCAGCAGGGCGGCCTTCTCGCGGGCGATCGCCACCGCCTCGGCGATGTAGCCGGCCGAGGCGCCGCGCCCGGTGATCGCCGCCGGCATCTGCGCCGGGGCGGTGACGTAGAGGGCGGTGATATGGGCGTCGAGGCGCCTGGCCAGGGTCACGGCGGTGCCGATCCGGCTCTCGGCCTGGCCGTCGTTGGCGAGATGGACGAGGATCGTCTTGACGGTCATGCGGGCCTTCCTCCGGGCTGGGCGGGCCGCGCTCCCCGCGGCCCGCCTTGCGTGGCCCGAAGCTAGTGGAGCGGTGCCCGCCCTGGCAATCTCCCGCCCCGCCGTCCGGTTCCCGTCAGCGACGGTACGGCACTTCGATCGCGTACTCGTCGATCGGCAGCACCGACTTGATGACGCCGCGCTCGCGCAGGAACTCGGCGAAGCGCTGGTAGCGCGCGCGGTCGAGCGCGCCGGGGCGGAGCGCGAAGCGGGGCAGGGTGTCGCGCCAGGCCCGGCGGTTCAGCTCGTCGTCCAGCTCCTTGTGGCGGGCGAGGAACAGCTTCCAGCTCGCCTCGGGGTGGTTGACGAGATACTGCGTGCCGCGCTCGACGGCGTCGACGAAGGCGCGGAGCGGCAGGTTGCCGAGGCGGCCGCGCTGGGCCACCAGGATCAGTTCGTCATAGGGCGGCACCCCTTCCTCCTCGACATAGAAGGGGCGGCCCTTCTTGCCGATGAGGTCGAGCTGGGTCAGTTCGAAGTTGCGGTAGGCGCCGATGATGGCGTCGACGCGGCCGCTGGCCAGCGCCGCGGTCAGGCCGAAGCCGACGTTGATGAGCTTGATATCGGCGACGGTCAGCCCGTGGCGGGCCAGCATCGCGCCCATGGTCGCGTCCTCGGTGCCGGCGACGGCGAAGCCCACCGTGCGGCCCTTGAGGTCGGCGATCGAACGGATCGGGCTCGAATCGAGCACCATCAGGGTGTTGAGCGGGGTCGCGACCAGGGTGCCGATGCGCGTCAGCGGCAGCCCCTGGCTGGTCTGGATGTGCAGGTGCGGCTGATAGCTGACGGCGATCTCGGCCTTGCCGGCGGCGACCAGCTTGGGCGGGTCGTTGGGGTCGCTCGGCGCGATCAGCCGGACGTCGAGCCCCGCCTCGCGGAAATAGCCGCGCTCCAGCGTCACCACGAGCGGCGCATGGTCGGGGTTGACGTACCAGTCGAGCAGCACGTCGAGCTTCTGCAGGGCCGGCGCTGCCGTCTGCGCCTGCGCGGCGGGCGCCAGCGCCAGGGCGAGGACGGAGAGGAGGGTGGCGAGGCGTGTCATCGGGACCTTCCGAGGGTTTCGGGTTGCCACGGGACGAGCCGGCGCAGGATCGCGTCGAGCCCGTAGTAGAGGGCGATCGCCATGGCCGCGAGGACCGTCAGCGCCGCGAACAGGAGGTCGATCTGCATCCGCCCGTTGGCGTGCAGCATGAGGTAGCCGAGACCGGCCCCGCTCCCGACCCACTCGCCGATGACGGCGCCGATCGGGGCGACGGCGGCGGCGATGCGCAGTCCCTGGGCGAGCGCCGGCAGGGCCGCCGGCAGGCGCAGCCGCCACAGCACGGCGCCGTCCGTGGCGCCCATCGTGCGGGCGAGTTCGAGCCAGCCGGGCGGCGTCGTGCGCAGGCCGTCGAAGAAGGTGGCCGCGACCGGGAAATAGATGACGAGTGCCGCCATCACGACCTTGGAGGCGAGGCCGTAGCCGAACCACAGCACCAGCAGCGGTGCCAGGGCGAAGACCGGGATCGCCTGGCTCGCGATCACGACCGGCATCAGCCAGCGGCGGGCGAGGGGCGAGCGCACCACCAGGAGCGCCGTGCCGATGCCGAGCGCCACGCCGGCGACGAAGCCGACGACGATCTCGGTCAGGGTGACGAGGGCGTGGTGCGCCAGGATCTCGCTGCGCAGCCAGAGCGCCGTCGCCACCTGGCTCGGCGGCGGGAGGATGTAGGGCGGCAGGCCGAGGAGGCGGGTCGCCGCCTCCCACACGAGGATCAGCCCGAGGGCGGTGACGAGGCTGCGGCGCATGGCGCTACTCCCGGTCCTCGGCCAGCCGGCGCAGCAACTCGCCCTGCAGGGCCAGCACGGCCGGGTCGTCGACCGGCCGCAGCGGCAGCCCCGGCGGCCGGATCGCGTCGGAGAGGCGTGCCGGCCGTCCCGTCATGACGTGGACGACATGGCCGAGCCGCAGCGCCTCCAGCGGGTCGTGGGTGACCAGCAGCACGGTCCGGCCGGCCAGACGCTCGGCCGCCAGCGCCTGGAGCCGCAGGCGGGTGACGGCGTCGACGGCCGCGAAGGGCTCGTCCATCAGCACGATCGGCCGGTCCTCCATCAGCGTCCGGGCGAGCGCCACGCGCTGGCGCATGCCGCCGGACAGGGCGGCCGGGCGCAGGCCGGCCGCATCGCCGAGGCCGAGTTCGGCCAGGAGCGCGGCCGCCCGTGCGGTGTCCGGCCGCTCGCCGCGCAGGCGCTGGCCGAGCAGGACGTTGGCGCGCGCATCGAGCCACGGCAGCAGCAGGTCCTGCTGTGCCATGAAGGCGACGCGCGCCGCGACCGGCGCGCCGTCGCCGGCGGTCACCCGCCCGTCGGGGTCGCCGGCGACGAGCCCGGCCACCAGCCGCAGCAGCGTCGACTTGCCGACCCCGCTCGGTCCGAGCAGGCAGGTCCAGCGTCCGGCCTCGAGCACGAGGTCGAGGCCGCGGAACAGGGCGGCGCCGTCGAAGGCCACGCCGGCTCGTTCGAGACGGATTTCGGGTGCGGAAACGTGCAAGGTCGGAACGCCTCTCCCTTCGCCGGCATGATCCGGATCAGGTTCGAGGGGTCGTTTCCCGCTGGTGGAAACCTCTCAGCCGGCCCCGGCCGGCTCCCCCGGGTGATAACGGCAATATGACGTCGGACCGACCTCGGGGCAAGGCCGGTCCGGCCGGGGGTTCCCAACCGCCGCCATCCGCGCGATGGTGCCGGCCTCCATGGATGCCCCACGCTCCCCGGTCGCCCGGGCGCTCACCCATCCGTATGTCCTGCTCGCGCTGGCGGCGCTCACCTGGTCCGGCAACCATGTCGTCGGACGGGCGATCGCGGGCGAGGTGCCGCCCTATGCCCTGTCGACCCTGCGCTGGGCGATTCCGGTCCCGGTCCTGTGGTTCCTGGCCCGGCCCCACCTCGCCGGCGACTGGCCGGTGATCCGCCGGCACTGGCGGGTGCTGCTCGGCCTCGGGTTCGGCGGCGGCGCGGTGTTCAGCGCCATGCAGTATGTCGGGCTGCAGTACACGACCGCCCTCAACGTCTCGGTGCTGAACTCGCTCGCCCCGGTGATGATCGTGCTGGCGGCCGCGTTGCTGTTCCGCGAGGGGCTGACGGTGCGCCAGGGGGCGGGGATCGCGCTCTCGCTCGCCGGGGTCCTGGTGATCGTGACCAAGGCCGATGCCGGGACGCTCGCCACGCTCTCCTTCGACGTCGGCGACTTCATCATCTTCGGCAACATGATGCTGTGGGCCATCTATTCGGTCTGCCTGCGGCTGGCGCCGCGCATCCACTGGCTCAGCTTCGCCTTCGTCATCGCGCTCGTGTCGGCGCTCGGCACCCTGCCGGCGATGGTGTGGGAGCACGCCACGGGCTACCGCCTGCAGCCGAACCTGGAGACGCTGCTGGCGGTCCTCTACGTCGCGATCTTCCCCAGCGTCGTCGGCTATGCCGCCTGGAACCGCGGCGTCGCGATGATCGGCTCCAGCCGGGCGGGCGTCTTCCTCTATGTCATCCCGCTCTACAGCGCCGTCCTCGCCAGCCTCTTCCTCGGCGAGCGGCTGATGGCATTCCACGTCGCCGGATTCGCCGCGATCGTCGCCGGTGTGACGCTGGCCGCCCGCCGCGCCGGATGAGGCTCGGCGCCGGCACCCCGTTGACAAGCCGCGGAGGTCCCCTCAATCCTCGCGCGCGGAAGCGGAGCACGAGTTCGCAGCGGGGGAGCGGCGCGGCGCGGTTCGTGCATCCTCCGCCGGCGCGGACCAACCGCATTTCGGTCCAGGGGAGAGCGACATGAGCATTCGGGACGAGGACAAGGCGGCCGGCTCGACGGTCAGCCGGCGCGACATTTTCCAGCTCTCCGCCGGGGCGGCGGGAGTGGCGGCCGCGGCCGGGCTGGTCGGCGGCGCGACGCTGGGTCCGAAGGCGGCCCTGGCCCAGACCCAGGACAATTCGAAGAGCAAGCTCTACGAGGTCCTGAAGCGCGGCAAGCTGATCGTCGGCACGGGCAGCACCAACCCGCCCTGGCACTTCGAGGACCGCAGCGGCAAGCTGGTCGGGATGGACATCGACCTCGCCCGGCTGATCTCGAAGAGCCTCTTCGACGACTACGACAAGGTCGAGTTCGTCATCCAGGGCTCCGACGCCCGCATTCCGAGCCTCGTCACCAACAAGGTCGACATCGTCGTGCAGTGGATGACGGTGACTCCCGGCCGCGCCCAGCAGGTCGAGTTCACCATCCCCTACTACCGCGAGGGCGTCGGCGTCATGCTGATGGCCAACGGCAAGTACAAGCAGTTCTCCGAGCTCAAGGCGGCCGGCAAGGCGATCAAGATCGGCGCCATGCAGAACGTCTTCATCGAGGAATGGGTGAAGAAGGGCCTGCCGGAAGCCTCGGTCGAGCAGTTCGACAGCCCCGATTCGACGCTGCAGGCGCTGAACGCGCGGCGCGTCGACGGCTACCTCGCCGACCAGTCGGCGATGCGCTGGCTGATGCAGCAGTTCCCGAACCGCTACGTCGATTCGGGCTACGGCTGGATGCCGAACTCCTACGCCTCGGCGGTGCGGCCGGGTGACCCGATCTGGCTCAACTGGGTCAACACGGTCTACAAGGAAGCGATGATGGGCGTCGATTTCGACTATTTCGCCGCCTCCTACAAGAAGTGGTTCGGCATCGACCTGCCGACCCCGAAGGTCGGGTTCCCGCAGGAATTCGCCTGATCCCTTCCGAAGACGCATGCTTGCGAGGCCGGCCCGCTCCTTCCTGGACGGGCCGGCCGTCGTTCCGGGCCCGGGCCCGCTGACGGTGTGATCGGCGCATGACCTACCAGTTCAACTTCGACCCGATCCTCCGCAACTTCGACAAGATGCTCTGGGGCCTCGGCCTCGGGCTCTACCTCGCGGCGATCGGGCTCCTGATCGGCTGCGTCATCGGACTGCTCGTCGCCTATGGCCGGCAGTCGCGGCTGGCGCCCCTGCGCTGGGTGCTGTGGGTCTATGTCGAGACGATCCGCAACTGCCCGATCCTGCTGCTGATTTTCTTCGTCTATTTCGGACTGCCGGAACTCGGCATCTACTTCCTCGACAAGACCGAGAGCTTCATCCTGACCTTGTCGATCTATGCCGGCGCCTACCTGTCGGAGGTGTTCCGCTCGGGCCTGTCGTCGATCCCGGTGCGCTATGTCGAGGCGGCGAAGGCGATCGGGCTCCGGCCGTGGCAGCGCCAGCGCTACGTCGTGCTGCCGGTGATGTTCCGCATCACGCTGCCGGCGCTCGCCAACAACCTGATCTCGCTCTTCAAGGACACCTCGCTGGCGGCGGCCATCGCCATCCCCGAGCTGACCTTCATCACCCGCCAGATCAACGCCAACACCTTCCGCGTCATGGAGAGCTGGCTGACGGCGAGCGTGCTCTATCTCGTCACCTGCTACGGCATCGCCTGGCTGCTGCGCCGGGTCGAGCGCCGCTATGCGGTCATCCGGTAGGGGAGGCGGGACATGTTCTCCTTCGAGCCGGGCACCTTCCTCTTCGAGGCGTGGGTCGCGCGCAACCAGCTCCTGGCCGGTCTCTCGGTGACCGCCCAGCTCTCGGTCCTGACCATCGTCGCCGGCAGCGTCGTCGGCGTCTTCGGCGGCATCGGGCTGTCCTACGGGCCATGGCCGATCCGCTTCCTGCTGCGCGTCTATGTCGACGCGGTCCGCGGCATCCCGGTGCTGGTGCTGATCCTCTTCAGCTACTACGGGCTGGCGCTGCTGGGCGTGCATATATCGCCCTTCACCGCGGGCGTGGTGGCGCTCGGCGGCTTCTGCGGCGCCCACATGTCCGAGACGGTGCGCGGCGCGCTGGAATCGATCCCGGTCGGCCAGACCGAGGCGGCCAAGGCCATCGGCCTGCGCTTCGGCCAGCGGCTGCGCTACGTCCTGCTGCCGCAGGCGATCCGCCGGCTGCTGCCGCCCTGGGTCAACACCGCGGTCGAGATGGTCAAGGGCACGACGCTGCTCTCGATCATCGGCGTCGTCGAGCTGCTCCTCGCGACGCAACAGACGATCGCCCGCAACTACCTGATCCTGCAGTTTTATTTCGCGGCCGGGATGCTCTACGTCCTGGTCAACTTCACGATCTCGCAACTGGGCGCGCTGCTGGAGCGGCGGACCGCCCATCTCCGCTACTGAGGAATCCCATGGCCGAAGCCCAGCCGCTCCTCCGCGCGATCGACGTCCACAAGAAGTTCGGCGACGTCGAGGTGCTGAAGGGCATCGACATCGACGTCCACAAGGGCGAGGTGCTGGCGATCATCGGCTCGTCCGGCTCGGGCAAGACCACCTTCCTGCGCTGCATCAACCTCCTGGAGGAGTTCCACCAGGGCGAGATCCAGGTCGACGGCGAGCGCATCGGCTACACGGCGGGCAGCCACAGGCGGCTGGGCGAGGCGGCGATCGCCGCCCAGCGGGCCCGCATCGGCATGGTCTTTCAGAGCTTCAACCTGTTTCCGCACATGACGGCCGAGCAGAACGTCACGCTCGGCCTCGTCAAGGTGCAGGGACGCAAGAAGGATGAGGCGGTCGAGATCGCGCGGCGCTGGCTCGACCGTGTCGGCCTCTCGGCGCGGCGCGACCACTATCCCTACCAGCTCTCGGGCGGGCAGCAGCAGCGGGTCGCGATCGCGCGCGCCGTCGCCATGGAGCCCAAGCTGGTGCTGTTCGACGAGGTGACGTCGGCGCTCGATCCCGAACTGGTGGCCGAGGTGCTGGCCGTCGTGCAGGACCTGGCGAAGAGCGGCATGACCATGCTCGTCGTCAGCCACGAGATGAACTTCGTGCGCGCGGTCTCGACCCGCGTCGTCTTCATGGAGCAGGGCCGCGTCGCCGAGCAGGGGCCGCCCGAGGAGATCTTCACCCGCCCGAAATCGGAGCGCCTCGCCGCCTTCATCGGCCGTTTCGCCGGCCGCGCGCACTAGGACCGGCTTGCCCCCGGCGCGTTCCCTGGAGCGGCCGCTCCTCGTCGGCAGCGACATCTACCGCCGGTCGCGCTACGGCCGGCGCCATCCGCTCTCGATCGCCCGCGTCTCGCCGACGATCGACCTCGCGCGCGCCATGGGCTGGCTGCCGGACGCGGCCTATGTCGACAGTCCGCAGGCGACCGTCGCCGAGCTCACGCGCTTCCACGACCCGGCCTATGTCGCGGCCCTGATCGAGGCCGAGCGGACCCAGCGCGCCGATGCCGAACTCTGCCGGCGCCACGGTATCGGCTGCGCCGGCAACCCGGTCTTCCCGGAGGTCTTCCGCCGCCCCGCCACCTCGGTCGGCGCCAGCCTGGAGGCGGCGCGGCGGCTCGCCGGCGGCGGCGTGGTCCACAATCCGGCGGGTGGCACCCACCATGGCCGGCGCGACCGGGCGAGCGGCTTCTGCTTCTTCAACGATCCGGTGCTGGCGATCCTCGCCTTTCTCGACCAGGGGCTCGCCCGCATCCTCTATGTCGACCTCGACGCCCATCACGGCGACGGCGTCGAGGACGCCTTCGCCGACGACGACCGGGTGCTGACGATCTCCGTCCACGAGGCCGGGCGCTGGCCGGGGACGGGCCGGCTGGAAGACCGCGCCGGCGGGATGGCGCGCAACCTGCCGGTGCCGGCCGGCTTCCACGACGACGAACTGGCGGCCATCGTCGAGGAGGCGATCCTGCCGCTGGGCCAAGCGTTCGACCCGGACGCGCTGGTGCTGCAATGCGGTGCCGACGGGCTGGAGGAGGACCCGCAGAGCCGGCTCGCACTCGGCAACCGCGCCCTGTGGCGGGCGGTGGCGGCGCTGCGGCCGCTGGCGCCGCGGGTGCTGGTCCTGGGGGGCGGCGGCTACAACCCGTGGTCGGTGGCGCGCTGCTGGGCCGGGATCTGGGCGACCGTCAACGGCTTAGAGGTTCCCGACCGGCTGCCGCACGCCGCCGAGGCGGTGCTGCGCGGGCTCGAATGGAACCACAGCCGCGGCCGCAATCCGCCGGACTCGTGGTTCACCACCATCGCCGACCCGTGGCGCGGCGGGGCGGTGCGGGCAGAGGTGCGGCATGCGATCGCCGCCACCCTCGCAAGCGATCCGCCCGTCGGCTAGAAGAAGGCGATGCAGACCTGGACTCGCCGCGGTCTCCTGGCCGCCGTCCTGCTCGCCGCGGCGGTGCCGGCGGCGGCCCAGCTCGTCGGCTTCGCCACCTCGCCGCTGACGATCGAGACGGCGGACGGACGGCGCCATGCCTTCACGGTCGAACTGGCGCTGACCGACCGGCAGCAGATGCAGGGCCTGATGTACCGCCGGTCGCTGGCGCCGGACCGCGGCATGCTCTTCGTCTACGAGCGCGACCAGCCGATCGCGATGTGGATGAAGAACACCTACATCCCGCTCGACATGCTGTTCCTGGAGGCGGACGGCCGCATCATCAACATCATCGCCGATGTGCCGCCGCAGACCCTCGACTCGCGTCCCTCCGAGGGACCCGCGCGGGCGGCGCTGGAGCTTCCCGCCGGGACCGCGGCGCGGCTCGGCATCCGGCCCGGCGACCGCGTCGTCCACGAACGGCTGGCCGGACGATGACCGCGGCCGAGCAGGCGCTCGCGGCCCGGCGCTACGACGAGGCCCTGGAGGCCGCACGGGCCGCCGGAGACTCGCGGGTCGAGGCCCTGGCGCTGGTCCAGCTTCGCCGGCTCGACGAGGCCGACCGCCTGCTCGCCGCCATCGCCACCGCCGAGGATGCCGGCCTGTCGGCGGCGCTGGCGACGCTGCGGCTGGTCCAGGGACGGACGGCCGATGCCCTGGCCGCGGCCGAGGCGGCGCTCGCGCGCGATCCCGACCGGGTCGAGGCGCTGGTCATGCGCGCCCAGGTGCGCGCCGCGCAGGGCGAGATCGCGACCGGCCTCGCCGACGCCGAGCGGGCGGCGGCACTCGCACCCGGGTTGGCGGCGGCCCAGGCGGTCCACGGCCGGCTGCTGCGTCGTGCCGAACGGATCGGGGAGGCGATCCAGCCGCTCCGCCGCGCGGTCGCGGCGGAGCCGGGGCACGGCCCCTGGCGCGCCCTGCTGGCCGAGGCGCTGGCCGAGGCGCTGCGCTTTGCCGAGGCCGAGCCGGAATGGCGCGCGGCCATCGCCGCCGACCCCGGCCAGGGGCGCCTGCGCGGGCAGCTTGCGGCCAGCCTGGCCGAACTGGGGCGCCTCGACGAGGCCGAGGCCGAGGCGCGCGCCGGCATGGAACTGGCGCCCAAGGATCCGCTGCCGCCGCTGACGCTGGCGAGCATCCTGCTGGCGCGGCCCGGCGACGCCGCCGAGGCGCTCGCCTGCTGCGAGCGGGCGCTGGCGCTCCATCCCGGCTCGGCCCGGGCCGTGGCACTGAAGGGGGTCGCGCTCGACCGGCTCGGCCGCTTCGACGCCGCCGCCGCCCATCTCGCCATGGACCGGCTGGTGCAGCCGCTGCGGCCGCCGGTGCCGGCGCCGTTCGATGAGCGCGCCGACTTCCATCGCGCGCTCGTCGCCGGCATCGACGCCGACCGCTCGCTGGCCTGGGAGCCGGCGGCGACGACGACGCGGATGGGCTACCAGACGCGCAACCTGCTGCGCCACCAGACGCCCGAGTTCCTGGCCCTGCGGCGTCTCATCCTGGGGGCGGTCGAACGCTACGTCGCGGCCGTGCGCGACCATCCCTGGTTCCAGCGCTTTCCCCAGCGCGTGTCGGTCTATGCCTGGGCGACGGTGCTGCAGTCGGGCGGCCGCCAGCTCGACCACATCCATCCGTCGGCCACGGTCAGCGGCGTCTACTATGTCGCAGTGCCGGCCGTCGTCTCGGATCGCGGCACCGACGGCTGGATCGAGTTCGGCCGCCCGCCGGAACTGTTCCATCCCCCCGGCGATGCGCCGGTGCGGCGCCTGCAGCCGCAGGAGGGGCTGATGGTGCTGTTCCCGTCCTGGCTCTACCACCGCACCTTCCCGTTCGAGGCGACCGAGCGGCGCATCTCGATCGCCTTCGACGTGATGGCCGGTTAGCCGGCAGGGCGATCTCGCCTTCCGCCGGCGGCCGGCGCACAATGGCCGCCATGCCGATCCGCCTCGCCGCCGCGCTCGCGGCCCTGCTCATCGTCGGCGCCTGCGCCGTCGACCGTCCGCCGCCGCCGGTCCCGGCGGCCTATGCCGACGCCGGTACCGACGCCGACGACGCGACGGTGACGGCCGCCCTCTTCGATGCCGTCCGCGATCAGCCGCCGCTGCTCCAGGCCTATCTGCGGCGCCTGCCCAAGGGCGCCGACCTGCACAGCCATCTCTCGGGCGTCGTCTACGCCGAGAACTACATCGCGCGCGCGGCCGGGGCCGGTCTCTGCTTCGACCGGGAGCGGCGGAGCCTGGTCGCGCCGAAGCCACCGTGCGACGCCGGCCGCGGCCGGCCGCCGGTGGCCGGGGCCGATCCGGCGCTCCGGGCGACGATGATCGACGCCCTGTCGATGCGGAACTTCATCGCGGGCGAGGCGGCGCCCTCCGGTCGCGACCAGTTCTTCGCGACCTTCCCGCGCTTCGGACCGGCCAGCAGCGACTGGGGGCCGATGCTGGCCGAGGCGACCCGGCGGGCCGCCGACAACGGCGTCCTCCACCTCGAACTGATGGTCTCGCCCGACCGCGGCGCCTCGCGCGGGGTCGGCCGCGCCCTGGCCGCGGCCTGGACCGGCGACCTCGACGCGTTCGCCACCGCCGCCGGGCCGCGGCTGGCCGACCTGCCGGTGGCGGCCAAGGCGGCGCTCGACGGCGCGGAGGCCGAGCAGCGGGCGATCCTGAAGTGCGGGACGCCGACGCCCGAGCCCGCCTGCGCCGTGTCGGTTCGCTACATCGCCCAGGTGCTGCGGATGCTGCCGCCCGAGCAGGTGTTCGCCCAGACCATCGCCGCCTTCCGCATGGCCGAGGCGGACCCGCGCATCGTCGGGATCAATTTCGTCGGACCCGAGGACGACGGGGTCGCGCTCCGGGACTACCGGCTGCACATGCGGATGATCGCCCACCAGCGCCGCCAGCATCCCGAGGTCGCGGTCGCGCTCCATGCCGGCGAACTGGTGGCGGGCCTCGTGCCGCCCGAGGACCTGCGCTTCCACGTCCGCGAGGCGGTCGAGGTGGCGGGCGCCCGGCGGATCGGGCACGGCGTGTCGATCATGCACGAGGACGACCCGATCGGCCTCATCGCGGAGATGGCGCGGCGGCGGGTGGCGGTCGAGATCAATCTCAGCAGCAACGACGGCATCCTGGGCGTGGTCGGACCGCGCCACCCGCTTCCGGTCTATCGCCGCTTCGGCGTCCCGGTGGTGATCTCGACCGACGACGAGGGGGTGTCGCGCAGCGACCTCACCCAGGAGTATGTCCGCGCGGTGCAGGAGTTCGGCCTCGACTATGTCGACCTCAAGACGATCGCCCGCGACAGCCTCGTCCATTCCTTCCTGCCCGGCGCCGATCTCTGGGAGGGGGAGGGGCGGCGGACGCTGGTCGCCGCCTGCGTCGGCGCGGACCCGGCCGAGGCGGCGACGGACGACTGCGCCGCCTTCCTCGCCGGCAGCGAGAAGGCACGGGTGCAGTGGCGGCTCGAACAGGCCTTCGTCGCCTTCGAGGCGGAAGTCCGCGAGGAGGTCGAGCGGCACCCGCACCTGCTGGCGTCGGGTGGGCGCTGACCGCGGGGCGGCGACGATCGGGCGGCGATGATCTTCGGTGCCGACGACCGGACGGAGGTGACGCAGACGACGGTGTTGCCGTGGAGCGCCGTCGTCCGGCTGGAGATCGACTTCCCGTTCGGCGGCGCGGTCGCGACCGGGGTGCTGATCGGGCCGAACGACCTGCTCACCGTCGGCCATGCCGTCTACAGCGCCGACCTCGGCGGCTACGCCATGTCGATCCGGGCGATCCCCGGTGCGAGCGGGTCGAGCGAGCCGTTCGGGGCTGCCCGCTCGATCGCCTTGCAGGTCGACCCGCGCTGGGTCGAGAACGACGGCGTCGACGGACCCGTCGACGCCTTCTCCTTCGACTATGCCGTGGTGACGCTCGACCACGCGATCGGCGCCGCCGCCGGCACCCTGCCGGTGGCGACCCTGGCCGATCCGGTCGGTGTCGCCGCGACGTCGGCGGGATATCCCGCCGACCGCGGCTACCTCTTTCCCTACGCGACCGCGGGCACCGTCGACTCCGCCGACATCGACACGCTCTTCTTCGAGGACGACCTCGACCTGTCGGCGGGGCAGAGCGGCTCGCCGGTGATGGTGGGCGGCGCCGTCGTCGGGCTGATCTCGTTCGACTACGAACTGCCGCCCTACGCCAACGGCGTGCTGCGCATCACCGACGAGTACCTCGAGACCATCGCCCGCTGGGCCGCCACCAACGACGCGACCGCCGGCGCGGACTGGATCGAGGGCGGGCCTGCGGGTGACCTCTGGATCGGGCACGAGGGCGCCGACACGATCTTCGGCTTCGGCGGCGCCGACACGATCGACGGCGATTCGGGCGACGACGACCTCAATGGCAACCAGGGCGCCGACCTCGTCCGCGGCGGACCGGGCTCGGACCTCGTGCGCGGCGGCCAGGGCGACGACACGGTCCTGGGCGGTTCGGCGGGCGACTGGCACGTCAACGGCAACCGCGGGCGCGACCTCGTACAGGGCGGCTCGGGCGACGACCGGGTCTTCGGCGGCACCGACGCCGACACGCTGCTGGGCGAGGCGGGGGCGGACACGCTGTCCGGCGATCTCGGCGACGATGTGCTGACGGGCGGCGACGGCGCCGACCGATTCCTCTATCGCTCCGGCGGCGGCATCGACCGCATCCTGGACTTCGTCCCCGGCACCGACCGGATCGTCCTCGAGCGCGATCCCGACGGGACCCTGAACGGGGTGTCGCTGCCGACCGCCGACGCCGTGCCGGCCCTGCTCGCCACCGGCGGCGGGGCGACGGTCCTGTCGCTCGGCGCCGGCCGCATCGAGCTTGCGGGCGTCGGGCCGGCCGATCTCGCTCCCGCCGACTTCCTCGTGCTGTGACGGTCGCCGTCCGCCGCCGCTGGCTGCGCTGGCCGCTGCGCGACCGGGAGGTGCGCGCCGCGATCCACGAGTGGGTGCCCGACCGGCCGGTGCGGGCGGCCGTCTGCGTCCACGGGTTCCTCGGCAACGGCAGGGAGTACGCGCCGCTCGCGGCGGCGATGGCACGGCATGGCTGGCGGGTCTTCTGCCCCGACCTGCCGGGTCACGGCGAGAGCGACTGGCTGCCGGAGGCGGGGGACTATGGCGGGCCGATCTACCGCGAGGTGATGCTGCGCCTGGTCCACGCCGCCGGCCTCGCCGCGATCGATCTCGTCGGCAGCTCGATGGGGGCGGCGGTGGCGCTGCGCATCGCCGCCGACCAGCCGGAACTGGTGCGGCGGCTGGTGCTGAACGACGGCGGCGCCTTCGCGCCCCGGGCGGCGCTTGCACGCGTGCTGTCGCTGGCGCCGGTCGACACATGGTTCGCGGATCGCGCGGCGGCGGAAGCCGCCGTCCGCCGCTATCGCAGCGACTGCGATCCGCTGACGGCGGCGGACTGGGCCGAGGTGCTGGCGGAGGCCATGCGGCCCGATGGAACCGGCTGGCGGCTGCGCCACGACCCGCGCGTGCTGGCGAAGCTGGTGGCCGCCGCCGGACAGGATCAGTCGCAGTGGCCGGCCTGGGATGCCGTCGCCTGCCCGGTGCTGCTGGTTCGCGGCGAGCACTCGGCCATGCTCTCCGCCGCCATCGCGACGGCAATGATCGCCCGCAGGCCGGGGACCGACGTCATCACCGTGCGCAACTGCGGGCACCGGCCATGGCTCCGGCGTCCGGATCAGATCGCCGCCCTCGTCCACTGGCTCGCGCAGGGCCACCTGCCGTCGCCGGGCACCGGCTCACGCCAGTGAGGCGCGGGCGGCGATCTCCGCCAGTTCGGCGGGCGATTCCGGAACCGGCTCGGTGCGCGAGAATGCGAGGCCGACGAGCAGCAGGATCGCGCCCAGCAGCGGACCCGCTTCAGGCGGCGCGGGCACGCTGCCGGTCCTGGAGCAGGCGCGCCAGATGGCGGGCGATCGCTTTCATGCCATGCTTGCCCGCCCGGGCCTCGGCGTCCGGATTGTAGTTGGTGTTGGTGTTGACGTCGTAGGTCCAGGGCCGCCCCTGGCGGTCGACGATGAACTCGATTCCGGCGACGCCGATGTCGTTCGCGGCGAGAAAGCGCTCCCAGGCCGGGATCAGCGGGTGCTGGAAGCCTTCGACGATGCGGAACTTCTCGGACGGCGCCGTGGCGGGGCAGGCCTCGAAGCCGCCGGAAGCGGCGTCCGCCTCGATGCGGCACTGGTCGGCCGGGCACAGTTCGAAGCCTTCGCTGGTGTCGACGCGGACGGCATAGAGGAAGCGTCCGCCGACGAACTCGACCCGGGTGATGAAGGGCTCGGGCGCCTCGACATAGCGCTGCACCAGGGTGATCCCGTCGATCGGCTCCTCGAAGCCGGGCGAGGCGAGGTGCTCGTCGACGGCCGCGCGCGACAGGAGGAGGCGCACGCCGAGCCCCTTGCCGGCGCGGTTGTGCTTGAGGATGACGGGGTAGCCGATGGCGTCGGCGGCGGCGGCGACGTGCTCCAGCCCGACGGCGGCGATGGTGTCCGGCGTGTCGATGCCGAAGCGGGCGAGCGCCTGGTACTGGGCCACCTTGCTGATCTCGAGCGCCAGCGCCCGGCTGCCGTTGACCACGGTCCGGCCGTGTCGCTCCAGCCAGGCGAGGATGGCGCCGGCATGCTCGGGCGCATAGCGGTGGCCGCGCGTGTGCGACGACGCGCTCATGCGATTGTAGAACACGCCCTCGGGCGGCGGCCGGCGCAGGTCGAGGGCGCCGCGGTCGACGAACCATTCGCGGAACGGCGCGCCGATCTCGGCGAAGGCGGCCCGCAGCGGCTCGACCCAGGCGTCGTTCTCGTGAATGACGAATATCTCTGCCATCGCCGGCACCCCGTCGCTCCGATGCAATGGGGCCAATCTGGCGATCGCGGTCGGCGACCCTCAAACGAGGAATAGTCCGCAGCACCCCTAGAATTTCTTGAGGCCGGTCGCCGGGGCATGGGCGATCGCCACCGGCGTCCCCGCCAGCCGCCGCCACAGGCGCCGCGCCGCGGTCGCGATCCGGCCCGCCCCTTCGGCCAGGAAGGCCGCGCGGGTGGGGTCGATCCGCCGCCGGTAGAAGCCGATGTCGATCGCGCCGTCCGGGTGCCGCCGAAGCTCGGTCTCGTGGGTCGCGGTCATGGTCCGCCTCTCGGTTGCCGACAGGCGTCCACCCTGCGTCGTCGCGGCCGGCCGCGCTTGGCCCCGTCCTCGCCGATTCCTTGTCTTTTCCTGAATTTTCCCGAACCGCGATCGGGGGAAGGGGAACGGCTGCTATGCTTGCGCCCATGCGCTATCGGTTCGGATCGTTCGAGCTGGTCGAGGAGCGCCGCGAACTGCGCGCTGCGGGGGAGCCGCGGGCCGTCGAGCCGCAGGTGTTCGACCTGCTGTGCCTGCTGGTCCAGGCGCGCGACCGGGTCGTCGCCCATGACGAGCTGATCGCCCGGATCTGGAACCGGCGCATCGTCTCGGATGCGGCGATCAGCGCCCGCATCAGCGCCGCCCGGGCGGCGATCGACGACGACGGCAAGCGCCAGGTCTGGATCCGCACGGTGCCGCGCCGCGGCTTCCGCTTCGTCGGCGACGTCACGACCGATGCCGCCGGTTCTGCGGCGCCCGCCGCACCGGTGCGACCCGAGGCCCGGCACGGGCAGCGGATCGCCTTCGCGCGCTCCCGCGACGGCACGCGCATCGCCTATGCGGTCAGCGGCGCCGGCTATCCGCTGGTCAAGGCCGGGCATTGGCTGACCCACCTCGAGCACGACTGGCAGAGCCCGATCTGGGCACCGCAGCTCGAGCGGCTCGGCCGCCGCTTCCGCCTCGTGCGCTACGACCAGCGCGGCAACGGGCTGTCGGACTGGCAGCTCGGAGCGCTGTCGCTCGACCGCTTCGTCGACGATCTCGAGGCGGTGGTCGACGCGGCCGGGCTCGAACGCTTCGCGCTCTACGGTGCGTCCCAGGGGGCGCCGATCGCCATCGCCTTCGCCTGCCGCCATCCGGGCCGGGTGAGCCATCTCGTGCTCCAGGGCGGCTTCGAGCGCGGCCGGCTGCTGCGCATGTCCGACGGCGAGCGCGCCCAGGCAGAGGCGATCCTCACCCTGATGCGGCACGGCTGGGGACGGCCCGGCAACGCCTTCATCGACGCCTTCGCCGCCATGTTCATCCCGGACGGGACCCGCGAGCAGGTCGACTCCCTGGTCGAACTCCAGCACCGGACGACCTCGCCCGAGAACGCGGTCGCCCTGCGGACCGCGATCGACCGGTTCGACGTCGGCGAGCTGGTGGAGCGGGTGCGCGTCCCGACGCTGGTCCTGCACGCCCGCGACGACGCGGTGCAGCCGATCGACCAGGGTCGCCAGCTGGCATCCCGGATACCGGGCGCGGAGTTCGCGATGCTCGACAGCCGCAACCACGTCCTCCTGCCGCAGGAGAAGGACTGGCCGCGACTCTTCGAGCGGCTGGAGCGCTTCGTCCTCGGTCCGGCCGCTACTCCGCCGCCGGCACCTGGGTCCTGAGCCAGTCCTTGAAGAGCCGGACCTTGGGCAGCAGGCCCTTGGCCCGCGGATGGACCATGTAGTAGGCGAAGCGGACCGGCAGCGTCAGGTCGAACGGCTTGACCAGGCGGCCGCTCTCGATGTCGGCATCGGCCAGCGTCGACTTGGCCAGCGCCACGCCGCGCCCCAGGATCGCCGCCTCGAGCACGAGGCTCGCCTGGTTGAAGCGCGGACCGCGGTGGGCGTCGACCCCGGTCAGCCCGGCGGCCTTCACCCACATCGGCCAGGTCGGGCAGGTCTCGTCGCCGTCCGGGCTGTCGTCGTGCAGCAGCGTGTGCGCGCGCAACATCTCGGGCACGGTCAGCGGGTTCTCGCAATCGAGCAATTGCGGGCTGCAGACCGGATAGACGGTGTCGCGGATCAGCAGTTCGCTCTCGAGATCGGAATAGGCACCGGCGCCGTAGCGGATGGCGAGGTCGACGTCGCCGACCGAGAAGTCGACGAGTCCCATCGAGGCGGAGATGCGGACGTCGATGTCGGGATGGGCGGCCTGGAAGCCGTCGAGCCGCGGCACCAGCCACTTGGCGGCGAAGGACGGGGCGACGCTCACGGTCAGCACGCCCTGCTGCCCGACCGCCGCCAGTTCGTCCATCGCCTCGATCAGCCGGTCGAACGCCTCGCGGACGCCGGGCAGGTAGGCCCGCCCGCTGTCGGTCAGCTGCAGGCCGTTGCGCTCGCGCCGGAACAGCTCCAGTCCGAGGAAATCCTCCAGCGCCTTGACCTGGTGGCTGACCGCCGCCGGGGTGACGAACAGTTCGCCGGCCGCCCGGGTGAAGCTACCGTGCCGCGCCGACGCCTCGAAGGCGCGCAGCGCATTCAGCGGCGGCAACCGCCGCCAGCGGCTCTGCGGCGCGCGCGGCGCACGCCCCGGAGCCGACGTCCGATCTTCATCCATGCCGCGGCCATACATGGTGGCATCCGGCGAGTGAATCAAATTTCCCTATCGACCCCGTTGAGAATGTCTCGTTTGGCGGTGGGCCGTACCCGGGCTACCTCGAAAGACCCGAGCGAGGACCCCGGCCATGTCGCCATTCGATTCCGCGCCGATGGACGGCTTCGGCAGCGCGCCGCCATCGTCATCGCGTTTCGCCTTCGAGGAGATCGGCTGGATCGCCGATCTCGCCATCGCCATCGCGCTGCGCCGCGGCGTCGACCCGGCGGCGCTGTTGGCGGGCGGGGCGGCGCTGACGGATGCCCATCGCGATGCCGAGCCATTGCTGCGGCTGGCGCGCGACCGCCGCCTCGTCGCGCCTGCCCGCGCCCTCGTCGGCGGCCGCGACGTCGTCGTCGCGAGCAGCTTCCTCTGCCTCGGGCTCGGGTTCCCGGCCGGATTCCTCGTTCCCGGCACGGTGCTCGCCTCCGTCCATCTCGACCGCCGGCCGGACCCGGGGCGGCCGGGGGCACTGCACGGGCGCTTCGGTTCCGTCCTGGTGCGGTCCTTGTCGGAGGCGGGCGTCGAGGAGCCGCCCGGCGACAGCTTCCGGGTGCTCTATGCGCCGGCCGCCGACCTCGGCCGCTGGCCCAACGCCCGGCCTGCCGAACCGGTCGGCGAGATGGGGCTGTGGCCCTCGGCCCACATGGCGTTCGGCTGACGGCGATGCGGCATTTCCCGATCTTCCTCGACCTCTGCGGGCGCACGGCGCTCGTCGTCGGAGCGGGCGAGCGCGCCGAGGCGAAGGCCGCGGCGCTGGCGGCGGCCGGTGCCGCGGTCGTCCGCCACGAGGGCGCCGACCTCCCGACGCCCGAGCAGTTGCGATCGGCCTCGGTCGTCTTCGTCTGCGCCGGCGATCCGGCGCAGGCGGCGGCCACGGCCGAGCGCGCAACCGTCGAGCGCGTGCCGGTCAACGTCGTCGACCGGCCCGACATTTCGACCTTCGTCATGCCGGCGATCGTCGACCGCGGCGATGTCGTGGTCGCGATCGGGACCGGCGGCGCCGCACCCGTGCTGGCGCGGCGCATCCGCGCCCGGATCCAGCAGCTTCTGCCGGAGCGGCTGGGGCGGCTCGCCGGGTTCGCGGCGCGCTTCCGGGGCACGGTCAAGGCGGCGGTGCCGGATTTCGACCAGCGGCGACGCCTGTGGGAGCGCGTGCTCGCGGGACCGATCGCCGAGCAGGTCCTGGCGGGCCGTGAGGCGGAGGCGCAGGCCGCCATGGTGGAGGCGATCAACCGCCGCGAGGCGCCACCCGCCGGCATCGTCCATCTCGTCGGCGCCGGCCCCGGCGATCCCGAACTGCTGACGGTGCGGGCGCTGCGGCTGATCGAGGAGGCGGAAGTCGTGATCCACGACGATCTCGTCTCCCCCGACATTCTTTCGCACGCCCGGGTCGACGCCCTGCGCATCCCGGTCGGCAAGCGCCAGGGCCGGCCGTCGACGCCGCAGGCGGAGATCGAGGCGCTGCTCGTCCGCCACGCCCGGGCGGGACGGCGCGTGGTCCGCCTCAAGGGCGGTGACCCGTTCGTGTTCGGGCGCGGCGGCGAGGAGATCGAGGCGCTGCGCGCGGCCGGCATTCCCTTCACGGTGGTTCCCGGGATCACCGCAGTACTCGGCTGCGCGGCGGCGATCGACCTGCCGCTCACCCACCGCGACCACGCGTCCGCCCTGACGCTCGTGACCGGCGAGGGTCGGGCCGGTGCGCGGCCGGCCATGTCGGCGGCGCCGCACCAGACGGTGGCGCTCTACATGGGCACCCGCGCCGCAGCCGACGTGGCGCAGGGCCTGATGGCCGGCGGGCGGGACCCCGAGACTCCGGTCGCCGTGATCGAGAACGGGACACGGCCCGACCAGCGGGTTGCCTTCGGCACCCTCCGCGGCCTGGGCGATCTCGTCCGCGCGGATCGCGGCAACGGACCGGCCCTCGTCGTCATCGGCGAGACCGTGGCCCTCGCCCGTGGCGCGCCGGAGGCGACCAGTGCGCGGCAGGCGGCCTGCGCATGACGGGTCGCATCGTCACCGCCAACCGCCTCCGGGACGGGGCGGTCGTCTTCCGCACCAAGTCCGGCGCCTGGTCGAGCCGGGTCGCCGATGCGGCCCTCCTGGGCGAGGCGGAGGCTGCGGCCGCGCTTGCGGCCGCGCAGGCGGACGCCGGTCGCCAGGTCGTGGTCGCGCCCTATCTCGCCGAGGCCGAGGCCGGTCCCGACGGTCCGGTGCCGGTCGAGTTCCGCGAACGCATCCGTGCCGCCGGGCCGACGATCGGCCTGCCGGGCGCCGCCCAAGCCTGAAGGCCGGAGCCGCTGCCATGTACCGCTACGACGAGTTCGACCGCGCCTTCCTGGCCGAGCGCACCGCCCAGTTCCGCGACCAGGTGGCGCGCCGCCTCGCCGGCGACCTGTCGGAGGACGAGTTCAAGCCGCTCCGGCTGATGAACGGGCTCTATCTCCAACTCCACGCCTACATGCTGCGCATCGCCGTGCCCTACGGCACCCTGTCGTCGGTGCAGATGCGGCGGCTGGCCGACGTCGCCGAACGGTGGGACCGCGGCTACGGCCATTTCACCACCCGGCAGAACATCCAGCTCAACTGGATCCGGCTCGAGGATGCGCCCGACATCATGGCGGCGCTGGCCGAGGTCGAGATGCATGGCATCCAGACGTCGGGCAACTGCATCCGCAACGTCACCGCCGACCAGTATGCCGGCGTCGCCGCCGACGAGATCGAGGACCCGCGCATCTGGGCCGAGATCATCCGGCAATGGTCGACCAACCATCCCGAATTCTCGTTCCTGCCGCGCAAGTTCAAGATCGCGGTGACGGGGGCGGAACTCGACCGCGCCGCCATCCGCGTCCACGACATCGGCCTCCGGATGCGCCGCGACGAAACCGGCGCCGCCGGTTTCGAGGTCGTGGTCGGCGGCGGGCTCGGCCGCACGCCGCTGGTCGGCCGGACGATCCGCGAATTCCTGCCGAAGGACGATCTCCTCGGCTACCTCGAGGCGGTGATGCGCGTCTACAACGCGCTCGGCCGCCGCGACAATCTCTACAAGTCGCGCATCAAGATCCTCGTCCACGAATTCGGCGCCGAGGAGATGGGGCGGCTGGTCGAGGCGGAGTTCCGGGCCATCCAGGGGGAGGGCGGCGTCGCCCTCGATCCCGATCTCGTCCGGCGCATCCAGGATCATTTCGCGCCACCGGCCTATGCCCCGGCGCCGACCGATCCGGCGGCGGTCGCGCGGCTGGAGCGCGAGGACCCGGCCTTCGCGCGCTGGGTCCGGACCAACACGGCGGGCCATCGCGAGGCCGGATACGTCATCGTCAACCTGTCCTTGAAGCCGCATGGGCGGCCGCCGGGCGACGCGACCTCGGCCGAGATGCGGGCGGTCGCCGACATGGCCGAGCGCTGGTCGCTGGGCGAGATCCGCGTCGCCCACGAGCAGAACCTGGTGCTGCCGCACGTCCGCCGCGCCGACCTGCCCGAGGTGTGGCGGGCGGCCCGGGCGATCGGCTTCGCCACCCCGAACATCGGCCTGCTGACCGACATCATCGCCTGCCCGGGGCTCGACTATTGCGCGCTGGCGACGGCGCGCTCCATCCCCGTCGCCGAGCGCCTGGCCGACCGCTTCCGCGACCTCGACCGGCTGCACGACATCGGGCCGTTCCGCATCAACATCTCGGGCTGCATCAACGCCTGCGGCCATCATCATGTCGGCCATGTCGGGCTGCTCGGCGTCGACAAGAATGGCGAGGAATTCTACCAGATCACCCTCGGCGGCACGTCTGAGGCCGACACCGCGATCGGCCGCATCGTCGGCCCGGCCGTGTCCTCCGCCGACGTGGTCGACGCGATCGAGCGGCTGGTCGAGACCTATGTCGCGATCCGGCGGGAGGGCGAGACCTTCCTCGAGACCTGCCGGCGCGTCGGCAACGCCCCCTTCAAGGAGAGCATCTATGCCGCTGCTTAGGGACGGCCGCACGGTCGCCGACGAGTGGCTGCACCTCGACGACGCTGCGCCGCTGCCGCCGGACGGGGTCGCGATCACGGTCAGCGGCGAGCGCTGGGACCGGGAGCGCCAGCGGCTGCTGGAGCGGCGGTCGCCGGTCGGCGTCCGGCTCGGCAACGGCACGCCGGTCGAACGCCTGGTGCCCGACCTGCCCCGCCTTGGCCTGATCGCGCTCGATTTCCCGAGATTCTCGGACGGCCGTGCCTACAGCCAGGCCCGGCGCCTGCGGCGTGCGGGCTACCGGGGCGAGCTCCGGGCGACCGGCAACGTCCTGCAGGACCAGCTTCTCCTGATGGCGCGCGTCGGCTTCGACGCCTTCCAGATGGTGGCCGCCGACGCCGAGCGCCGCTGGCGGGCCGCCGTCGGCGCCTACGGCCATTTCTACCAGCCGCGGCGGATGGCGGGGTAGGGCGCCGTCCCCTCACTTCTCCGTATCGACGAGCCCCTTCACGAACCAGTGCTGCATGACCAGCACGACCGCGACCGGCGGCAGCAGGGCGACGAGGCCGCCGGCCATGGCGACGTTCCACGCCGGCTGCGGCTCGGGCCCGGGGATGAGGCGGGCGACGCCGACGACCACCGTCGTCATCGACGGGTCGGTGGTGATGAGGAGCGGCCAGAGATACTGGTTCCAGCCGAAGACGAAGAGGATGACGGCGAGCGCCGCGATGTTGGTCGTCGACAGCGGCAGCACGACGTCGCGGAAGAAGCGCATCGGACCCGCGCCGTCGATCTTGGCCGCCTCGGCCAGGTCGTCCGGGATGGTCAGGTAGAACTGCCGGAAGAGGAAGGTCGCGGTCGCCGAGGCGATCAGCGGCAGGGTCAGCCCGACATAGCTGTCGAGCAGGCTCCATTGCAGGTTGGCGGTCAGCCGGCCGCCGAGGAGCGCGTCGATGCCGGTCACCTCCAGGAGCCAGGCGACCGGCGCCAGCGCGTTCGCCGCCACCTCGTAGGTCGGCACGATCCGGACCTCGATCGGCAGCATCAGGGTGACGAAGATCGCCCAGAAGGCCGCCGTCCGCAGCGGGAAGCGGAAATAGGTGATGGCGAAGGCGGAGAGCAGCGAGATCGCGATCTTCCCCGCGGCAATGACGGTCGCCATGATCGCCGAGTTGAGGAGCTGGCGGCCGAAGGACCCCTTGTCCCAGGCCGCGGCCATGTTCGCGACCAGCCGGTCGCCCGGCACCAGCGGCATCGGCACCTGCAGCACCTCCTCGATCGGCAGGCTGGCGCCGACGAAGGCGTAGTAGAGCGGGAAGCCGACGGTCGCGACGCCGAGCAGCAGCAGGATGTGGGCGACGATCGCCAGCGCCCGGTTGTTCTCGATCATCCGTAATGGACCTTCCGCTCGAGGAAGCGGAACTGCAGCACGGTCAGGCTGACGACGATCGCCATCAGCACGATCGACTGCGCCGCCGACGAGCCCAGGTCCTGGCCGATGAAGCCGTCGGCGAAGACCTTGTAGACGAGGATGTTGGTGGCGCCGCCGGGGCCGCCATGGGTGACGGCATGGATGATGCCGAACGTGTCGAAGAAGGCGTAGACGAGGTTGATGACGAGCAGGAAGAAGGTGGTGGGGGTCAGAAGCGGCAGCACGATCGTGCGGAAGCGCCGCATCGGTCCGGCGCCGTCGATCGCGGCCGCCTCGATCACCGAGCGCGGGATCGCCTGCAGGCCGGCCAGGAAGAAGACGAAATTGTAGCTGACCTGCTTCCAGGCCGCCGCCAGCACCACCAGCGCCATCGCCTGCCCGGAATCGAGCAGCGGGTTCCAGCCGATGCCGACGCCGGCGAGCGCGAAGGCGACGACGCCGTAGATCGGGTGGAAGAGGAAGAGCCAGAGCACGCCTGCCAGCACCGGCGCCACGGCATAGGGCCAGATGACGAGGCTCTTGTAGGCCATGCGGCCGCGCCGGATATGGTCGACGAAGGCGGCGAGCGCGAGGCCGGTCCCCAGCGACAGGACGGCGACGCCGGTGCTGAACACCGCCGTCGCCCACAGCGAGTCGTAATATTCCGGGCTGGCGAAGAGGCGCTGGAAGTTCTCCAGCCCGACATAGTCGAAATGCTGGCCGAACGGGTCGGCGAGGTGGAAGGCCTGGAAGACCGCCTGCCCCGCCGGCCAGAAGAAGAAGACCAGGATGACGAGGAGCTGCGGCGCCAGCAGCAGGAGCGGCAGCCCGCGGCTGCGGAAGACGACCTTCTTGCCGATCATGGTCTCGTCCGGGCGATGCGGAGCGGGGCGGCGCCGAGGCCGCCCCGCCGTCCCGATCAGCGCTTGCGGTTCTGCTGGGCGAAACGGGCCAGGATCTCGTTGCCGCGGCGGACCGCGTCGTCGAGCCCCTGCTGGGCCGTCTTCTTGTTGCTCCAGACGTTCTCCAGCTCGTCCTCGATGGCGGCGACGTACTGGACGTAGTTGCCGAGCCGGACGGCCCTGGTGTTCTCGGTGGCACCCTCGCGCATGAGCTGGAGGATGGCGACCTCCTGGTGCGGGTTCGCCTGGTAGTAGCCTTCGGCCTTGCCCTTCTCGTAGGCAGCCTTGGTGATCGGGATGTAGCCCGTGCCCTTGTGCCACTCGAGCTGGCGGTCGGTCGAGGTCAGGAAGGCGAGGTAGGCGGCGACGCCCGCATAGTCCTCCTTCGGGTGGCCGGCCATCGCCCAGATCGAGCCGCCGCCGATCAGGCTGTTCTTCGGCGTGACGTCCTTCTCGTGCGGCAGGTAGGTGGCGGCGAACTCGAACTTTGCCGCCTGCTTGATCCCGGCGAAGCCGGCCGAACTCTCGGTCATCATCGCGCACTTGCCGCCGGAGAAGGCGCCGTGCGCGCCCTGCCAGGTGCGGCCGGTATAGAGGAAGCGGCCGTCCTTGCCCCAGTCCTGGAGGCGCTGGATGTGCTGCACCACCCGCGTCTTGTTGAACAGGAACTCGGTGTCGAGGCCGGCCATGCCGTTCTGCTGGGTCGCCACCGGCACGTTCTGGAGGAAGCTGTAATTGTCGATGTTGACCCAGACCTGCCAGGCGGTGGTGTAGCCGCACTCGAACCCGGCCTGCCGCAGCTTCGTCGCATATTCCCCGACCTCGTCCCAGGTCTTGGGCGGCGCCGACAGGCCGGCCTTGGCGAAGGCGTCCTTGTTGTACCAGAAGATCGGCGTCGAGGAGTTGAAGGGCAGGGAGAGGAGCTTGCCCTCGGGCGTCCGGTAGTAGTTCAGCACCGGCTGCACGAAGCTCGACCAGTCGACCTTCTGGCCGTGGTCCTTCATCAGGTCCTCGACCGGATAGATCGCGCCGGAGAGCATCAGGTTGAGGCTGCTGGCGCCGATGCCGACGAGAAGGTGCGGGTGCTTCTTCGCCCGGTAGGCCGCGACCGCCGCGTTGAAGGTCTCGTCGTAGGAGCCCTTGAACTGCGGCACGATCTTGTAGTCGCTCTGCGAGGCGTTGAAGTCGTTCGTCATCTTGACGATGAGGTCGCCGATCGCCCCGCCCAGCGGATACCAGAAGTTGATCTCACGCGGGGCGGCAACCGCCGCGCCGCCCGACAGGGTGAGGGAACTCGCCAGAAGAGCAGCGCCGGCGGTCCCCAGCAGCGTTCGCCTTGCGATCATCGTCGTCTCCGGTTCGGGTGGATCGGCCGCGACAGTGGTGCGGAGCGGTGACACAACGATAACGGTAACATGACACATCGATGAAGGACGAAACCCGCCGCCCAGGATGGAATATTCGTCCTGAAATCCGTGCTTGCGGGCGGCCGCGGACGGGCGCAGCATCACCGCCCATGTGATCACATATCACGCAGAGGGAGGTGCCACGGTGAACCGCATTCCGGAGAAGGGGCGGCCCTGGGCCGATCTGAAGGCCGAGCTCGAGGCGTCCAAGGCCGACGACTACTCGTGGCGCGACGGCCGGATGGCCGTCTACTACTACTTCCTCGACGACGACCTGGAGCGCGTGCAGCAGGAGGCCTACACGGCCTTCTGGACCGAGAACAACCTCGGCCAGCGCGCCTTCCCGAGCCTGAAGAAGCTCGAGGACGAGGTCATCGCCATGGCCCTCGACCTCCTCAAGGCGCCGCCCACGGCCGGCGCCGCCTTCACCTCGGGCGGCTCGGAGAGCATCTTCCTCGCCATGCTGACGGCGCGGAACAAGGCCCGCGCCGAGCGCGGCATCGAGCGGCCGACCGTCGTCCTGCCGCGGACCGCCCATCCCACCTTCGACCGCGCCGCCCACTATCTCGGCGTTCGCGTCGTCCGCGTCCCGACCACCCGCAACGACTTCCGGGCCGACGTCGGCGCGATCGAGCGGGCGCTGACGCCCGACACGATCATGATCGTGGGCTCCGCCCCCAACTATCCGTTCGGCGTCTTCGACCCGATCACCGAACTCGGCCGGCTGGCCGAGCGGCACGGGCTGTGGCTGCATGTCGACGCCTGCGTCGGCGGCTTCCTGGCGCCCTGGGTGCGCAAGCTCGGCTACGACATCCCGCCCTTCGAGTTCGACGTCCCGGGCGTGTGCAGCATGTCGGCCGACCTCCACAAGTACGGCATGACGGCCAAGGGCGCGTCGCTGATGCTGCTGCGCGACAAGGCGTGGCAGAAGCACCAGCTCTTCGAGTTCGACAACTGGGAGCGCGGCAAGTACGCGGCCCTGACCACCCAGGGCTCGCGACCCGGCGGGGCGGTCGCGGCGGCCTGGGCGGTGATGAACTATCTCGGCGCCGACGGCTACCTGCGCGTCGCCCGCCAGATCATGACGACCAAGGAGCGGCTGGTCGCCGGCATCAACGCCATTCCGGGACTGGCGGTGCTGGAGCCGCACGAGCTCTGCATCTTCGTCTATCACTCGGTCGATCCCGACCTCGACATCGGCGCGGTCTCCGACGCGATGGGGCGCCGCGGCTGGCTGGTCGGCCGGCAGTCCGAGCCGCCCGGGGTCCACCTGGCGCTCAATCCGAACCACGAACAGATCGTCGAACCCTACCTCGCCGACCTGCGGGCATCGGTCGAGGAGGCGCGCGGCGTCGCCCCGGTGGCGGCGGCCGCGGCGGAGCGGACCTACTAGAAGCCGCCCGGACCGGTCCGCACGGAAGCCCGTACGAAGCGAAGGGAGAAGCGGGGATGATGAGGAAGCTGTTGCTGGCGGCGACTGCCGCCCTGGCCGCGACGGTGGCGATGCCGCCGGCCGAGGCCGCGTCGACGCTGGAGACGATCAAGCAGCGCGGCAAGCTGAAATGCGTCGTCGCCGAGGGCTCGGTCGCGATCGCCCAGCTCAACGACAAGGGGCAATGGGAAGGGTTCGACGTCGACTATTGCCGGGCGCTCGCCGCGGCGACGCTGGGCTCCGGCGACGCGGTCGAGTTCGTGCCGATGGGCTTCGCCCAGTCGATGCCGGCGGTGCGCTCGGGCGAGGCCGAGGTCGCCGCGCGCGCCATCACCTGGACGATGAGCCGCGACACCGAGCTCGGCTTCGATTTCGTCGGCCCGACGCTCTATTCGGGCTACGGCTTCATGGTCCACAAGCGGACCGGGGTCACCACCCTGAAGGGCCTCGACGGTGCCGCCATTTGCGTGCTCGCCGGCACGGTCATCGACAGCCAGATCGCCGACTATTTCCGCCCGCGCGGCATGACCTTCACGCCGGTCGTCGTCGACAACGTGACCAACATGTATGCCCAGTACGAGGCGGGGCGCTGCGACGTCGTCACGTCGGAGCCGCCGTTCCTGGCGGCGCGGCGCAGCCGGCTGCGCAACCCTGGCGACCACGTCATCCTGAACGAGCTCTTCTACAAGTCCCACATGGGGCCGGTGGTGCGCGACAACGACGCCCAGTTCAGCGGCATCGCGCGCTGGACCCACTATGCGCTCGTCACCGCCGAGGAGATGGGCATCACCAAGGCCAATGTCGACGAGATGCTGAAGTCGAAGGACCCGGCGGTGCGTCGCTTCCTCGGCCTCGAGGGCAATCTCGGTTCGAAGATGGGCCTCGCCGACGATTTCCCGGCGAAGATCATCAAGGCGGTCGGGAACTACGGCGAGGTGTGGGAGCGCAATTTCGGCATGGCCTCGCCGCTCAAGCTGCCGCGCGGCATCAATGCGCTGGAGCGCGACGGCGGGTTGCAGTGGGCACCGAACTGGCGCTGATCGGCGCCCGCGGTCGCGCATGACGGCGATCGCCGGACCGTTGCCCGAATCGACGGCGCCGCGCTGGTGGAACCGGCGCGGCGTCCGCCGTCTCGTCTGGCAGGTCCTGCTGGCCGCCGCGCTCGTCGTCGCGGTCGGCTGGCTGGTCGGCAACGTGCGGCAGAACCTGCCGCGCATGGGCATCGAGTTCGGCTTCGACTTCCTGGCCCAGCCGGCCGGGTTCGAGATCGGCGAGAACCTGATCGGCTACCAGCCCGGACAGACGATCTTCCGGGCCTATCTCGCCGGCATGGTCAACACCATCCATGTCGCGGCGCTGGGCATCGTGCTGGCGACGATCCTGGCGCTGGTGCTGGCGCTGGCGCGGCTGTCGCCGAACTGGCTGCTGTCGAAGCTCGCCTGGGCCTATATCGAGCTCTTCCGCAACACGCCCTTGCTGCTGCAGCTGCTCTTCCTGCACATCACCTTCGCCCAGGTGCTGCCGGCCCCCCGCCAGGCGTGGTCGCCGCTGCCGGGCGTCTTCCTCAGCAACCGCGGCTTCATGCTGCCGGCGCTGGTGATCGAGCCGGTCCACCTGTGGGTCGCGGCCGTCTTCGCCGCGGGCCTGATCGGGGTCTGGGCGCTGCAGCGCTGGGCCGGGCGCCGGCAGGCCGCGACCGGCGTCCGCCCGCGCACCGGGCGTGCCGTGCTGCTGCTCCTGGTCGGCCTGCCGCTCGCCGTCTTCGTCGCCGGCGGCGCGCCGCTCGCGCTCGACCTGCCGGCGCTCCGCGGCTTCAATTTCCGCGGCGGGCACACCATGAGCCCGGAGTTCGCCGCGATCCTCTTCGGTCTCGTCCTCTACTCCGCCGCCTTCATGGCGGAGACGATCCGGGCCGGCATCCTGGGCGTGCGCCGCGGCCAGATCGACGCCGCCCAGTCGCTCGGTCTCGGCCGGATGCTGACGCTCCGCCTCGTCGTGCTGCCGCAGGCGATGCGCATCATCGTGCCGCCCCTGACGAGCCAGTATCTCAGCCTGACCAAGAGCAGTTCGCTGGCGGTCGCCGTCGGCTATCCCGACCTCATGCGCGTCTATACCGTCGTCACCGCCGACACCGGGCGGCCGATCGAGTGCATCGCCGTCGTGGTCGCGGTCTACCTCACGCTGAGCCTGCTGACCGCGCTCGCGATGAACCTCTACAACCGGCGCATCGCGCTGGTGGAGCGGTAGGCGATGGCCGCCGACATGACGCTGCCCGGCGCCGCCCGCCGCAGCCTCCCGGTCCGGGCCGCGCGGTGGGTCTGGAACAACCTCTTCGGTACGGTCGCCAACAGCCTCGTCACCCTGGCGATCCTTTGGCTCGCCGCCATGGCGCTGCCGGGGGCGCTGCGCTGGCTCTTCGTCGACGCGCTGTGGGCACCGGCGACCGCCGACCAGTGCCTCCAGGGGGCGGGCGCCTGCTGGGCCTTCCTGCAGGCGAAATATCGCCTGATCCTCTTCGGCCCCTATCCCTACGAGGAGCAGTGGCGCCCGGCGCTGGCGATGGGTCTCTTCTTCGCCATGGTCGTCGCGACCTTGTTTCCCCGGACCTTCCGGCTCGCCGGCCGGATGCGGCTGCTGCTCGGGATCTGGTGCGTCGCGGTCGCGGCGATCGTCTGGCTGCTGCGCGGCGGCGGCGGGCTCGCGCCGGTCGAGACGCGACTGTGGGGCGGCCTGCCGCTGACGCTCATGCTGTCGGTGGTCGGCGCCTTCTCGGCCTTCTGGCTGGCGATCCTGCTGGCGCTCGGCCGGCGCTCGGCGATGCCGGTCGTGCGCTATTCTGCGATCGCCTATATCGAGCTCATCCGCGGCGTGCCGCTGATCGGCCTGCTCTTCATGGCGGTCGTCCTGTTCCCGCTGATCGTGCCGCCGGGGGTCGACGTCGACAAGCTGGCGCGGGCGCAGATCGCCTTCGTCCTCTTCTTCGCCGCCTACATGGCCGAGGCGATCCGCGGCGGGCTGCAGGCGATCCCGGCCGGCCAGTACGAGGCGGCGGCCGCGCTCGGCCTCGGCTACTGGCGGACGATGCGGCTGGTGGTGCTGCCGCAGGCGCTGCGCATCGTCATCCCGACCCTCGTCAACATCTTCATCGGCGCCTTCAAGGACACCTCGCTCGTCCTCATCATCGCCATGTTCGACCTGCTCGGCTCGGCCAATGCCGCCAAGAGCGACTCCACATGGTGGGGGCTCTATGTCGAGGCATACCTCTTCGTCGCCACCATCTATCTCGTCTTCTGCGCCCTGATGTCGGCCTATAGCCAGCGGCTGGAGCGCCGGCTCGGGCGGGGACGGGGGTAGGGGGATGCCCCGGCTCTTCCAGCCGGTCGATCGCGAGACGCTGCAGGACGCGGCCTACCGCCAGATCCGCGGCGTGCTGATGACGGGCGGTCTCGCGGCGGGGGAGAAGGTGACGATCCGCGGCCTCGCCGCCTCCCTCGGCATGAGCTGGACGC
>NZ_JAYSFE010000043.1:0-34317 GCF_041913585.1 Allostella sp. | reverse complement strand
GATGACCGACACGCCCGCCTACACCCCGCCCAAGGTCTGGACCTGGAACAAGCCGAACGGCGGCCGCTTCGCCAACATCAACCGGCCGGTGGCCGGCCCGACGCACGAGAAGGAACTGCCGGTCGGCCGCCACCCGCTCCAGCTCTACTCGCTGGGCACGCCCAACGGCGTCAAGGTGACGATCCTGCTCGAGGAACTGCTGGCCGCGGACCACGCCGGCGCCGAGTACGACGCCTGGCTGATCCGCATCGGCAACGGCGACCAGTTCGGCAGCGGTTTCGTCGCCGTCAATCCCAACTCCAAGATCCCGGCGCTGGTCGACCGCAGCGGGCCCGAGCCGATCCGGGTCTTCGAATCGGGCGCGATCCTCGTCCATCTGGCGGAGAAGTTCGGCGCCTTCCTGCCGACCGAGCCGGCCCCCCGCGCCGAATGCCTGTCCTGGCTCTTCTGGCAGATGGGGGCGGCCCCCTATCTCGGCGGCGGCTTCGGGCATTTCTACGCCTACGCCCCGACCAGGATCGAGTATGCGATCGACCGCTTCGCCATGGAGGTGAAGCGCCAGCTCGACGTCCTCGACCGCCGCCTGGCGGAGAGCACGTACGTCGCCGGCGACAGCTACACCATCGCCGACATGGCGATCTTCCCCTGGTATGGCGGGCTGGTGAAGGGCTGGCTCTACGGCGCGGCCGAGTTCCTGTCGGTGGCCGACTACAAGAACGTCCAGCGCTGGGCCGACATGCTGCTGGAGCGCCCGGCCGTCCGCCGCGGCCGCATGGTGAACCGCCTCAGCGGCGACCCGGCGAGCCAGCTCCACGAGCGCCACGACGCCGCCGACTTCGAGACCCGGACGCAGGACAAGCTGGCGGCTGCGGAATAGGTGGTGCCCCTGGTCGGACTCGAACCAACACGCCCTTGCGGACAACAGATTTTGAGTCTGCCGCGTCTACCATTCCGCCACAGGGGCACTGGGCGCGGAACATAGCGACGGCGGGCGGCGAAGGGAATGGCGGAGGCGGCCTCCCCTAGACCCAGCCGGCGGCGCCGAGGAGGCCGCCCAGGACGAGCACCCAGAGCGGGTTGAGCCGCGTCCACAGCGAGACGGCGGCGGTGGCCAGCGTCAGGGCCACCGCCATCGCCGAGCGGTCGACCGTCTCGGCCACCACCCAGGCGCCGGCGGCGACGATGCCGACGGTGACCGGCGCCAGCCCGCGCTGGACGATCCGCCGCCACGGCCGGTCGCGGAAGCGGTGCCAGAGATGGGCGACGAGGAAGGTCAGGGTGCAGGCGGGCGTGCAGATGGCCGCCGTCGCCACCAGCGCCCCCGCCAGCCCCGCCACCTGCCAGCCGATCAGGGTGACGATCAGGATGTTGGGGCCGGGCGCCGCCTGGGCGATGGCGAAGAGGTCGGCGAACTGCTGCTCGGTGAGCCAGCCCGAGACCTCGACCGCCTGGCGGTGCATCTCGGGCAGGACGGTGTTGCCGCCGCCGAAGGCGAGCAGCGACAGGAGCGCGAAATGGCGGAGGAGGATTCCGAGTTCGCTCATCGCCGCCCCCTCCCCCTCAGCCGCGGCGCCACCAGGCGACCGCCATGCCGGCCGCCAGCAGGGGCGGCAGCACCCAGCCGAGCGGCCAGCGCAGCAGGCCGACGAGCACGAAGCCGGCGAGCGCGATCGGCACCGCCTCGAAGGGGCGCTCGCGGAAGAGCGGCAGGGCCATCTTCGCCGCCATGGCGACGACGAGGCCGGCCGCCGCCGCCGCCACCCCGGCGAAGACGTCGCGCACCGCGCCGTGGCCGCCGAACCGGGCATAGAGGGCCCCGGCCAGGCACATCAGCGCGACCGGCCCGCCGAGCAGGCCCGAGAGCGCCGCCAGCGCCCCCGGCAGGCCGCGGAAGCGGCTGCCGACGGCGATCGAGACGTTGACGATGTTGGGGCCGGGCAGGAACTGGCAGAGGCCGAGCACGTCGGTGAATTCCGGGGCCGACAGCCAGCCCCGGCGCTCGACCAACATCCGCCGCGCCCACGGCAGCACGCCGCCGAACCCGGACATGGCGATGCCGAGGAAGGCCACGAACAGCTGCGCCAGGGTGGGGACGGGCCGGGACGGGGCGGCCGCGCCCGGAGGGTGCGACATCGCGTCCTGGATAGTCGCCGGCCGGCCGCCGCGACAACAGGTTTCTGGCGCGCCGGCCCGCCGGCTGCGCTATCTCCCTCGGGGCGGAACGGACGGGAACGGGGCATGGAATCGACGAAGAGCCTGGCGGCCATCACGCTCGCCGCCGCGATCGGCGTTCTCGGCGGGGCGCTGCTGTTCGAGCATGTCGGCGGGCTCGCCCCGTGCGTGCTCTGCCTGTGGGGACGCTGGCCGTGGTGGATCGCCGGCGGCATCGCGCTGGCCGCGCTGCTGCTGGCGCCGCTGCGCCGGGCGCTGGGACCGGCCCTGCCGCTGCTGCTCGGCCTGATCTTCGCCGGCGGCTTCCTGCTCTCGGCCTACCATGTCGCGGTCGAGCAGCACTGGATCGCCGGACCCGCCACCTGCAGCGCCCCCCTCTCCGGCGCGCGCACCCTGGCCGACTTCCAGCGCATGGTCGTCGACCGCCCGGTGGTGCGCTGCGACGAGGTGCCGTGGGCCCTGTTCGGCATCTCGCTCGCCGGCTTCAACGCCATCTTCTGCCTGCTCCTGGCGGTGCTGGCGTTGCGCACCGCCGCCCGCCAGCGTCAAATGCCGGCATGACGACCGCCGAACCCCCGCGCCGCACCGCGCCCGCCCTCGACTGGCGGCTGCCGGGCGATCCCAGGCCGGCCGCCCAGGTCGCGCGCATGATCCGCGTCGACCATGCCGGCGAGTATGGTGCCAAGCGCATCTACGAGGGCCAGCTGGCGGTGCTCGGCCGCGGGCCCTCCGGGCCGACGATCCGCCACATGGCCGACCAGGAGGCGCGCCACCTCGCCGCCTTCGAGCGCCTGGTCGTCGAACGCCGGGTGCGGCCGACGGCGCTGCTGCCGGTCTGGCACGTCGCCGGCTATGCCCTGGGCGCGGCGACCGCACTTCTCGGCGCGCGGGCGGCGATGGCCTGCACGGTCGCCGTCGAGGAGGTGATCGACGCGCATTACCGCGGCCAGTCGGCGGCACTCGGCACCGCCGAGCCGGCGCTTCGCGACCAGGTCGAGGAGTTCCGCGCCGAGGAACTGGAGCACCGCGACACCGCGCTCGCGGCCGGCGCCACCGAGGCCCCGGCCTACCCCCTGCTCTCGACCGCGATCAAGGTCGCCTCGCGCCTCGCCATCCGCCTCTCCGAGCGGATCTGAGGCGCTTCAGAAGAGCCGACCGCCGTTCGGCACCGGCTGGTCGGGGCCGATCAGCACGACGGCGCCATCGGCGTCCGGGAAGCCCAGCACCAGCACCTCGGAGCGCACCGGCCCGATCTGGCGCGGCGGGAAGTTGACGACGCCCGCGACCTGCCGGCCGACCAGTTCCTCCGGCCGGTAGTGGACGGTGAGCTGGGCCGAACTCTTGCGGACGCCGATCGCGGGCCCGAAATCGACCTGCAGCCGGTAGGCGGGCCGGCGTGCCTCGGGAAAGGGCTCGGCCGCGACGATGGTGCCGACCCGGATGTCGACCCGGGCGAACTCGTCATAGGTGATCCGGTCCTGCGCGGCCGGGGGCGTGGCGCTGTCGCTCATGACGGCGGACCCTACCCGTCGGCCGCGGCACCCGCCAGCCGGGACCGGTCAGATGTCGAGGAAGACGGTCTCGTCGCGGCCCTGCATGACGATGTCCCAGCGCCAGGCGTCGGGGCCGTCGGGCCGGGCCAGCAGCGTGCCGCGCCGCTCCGGCGCGACCAGGGCGAGGATCGGGTCGGCCACGTTCGCGGGATCGCCGGCGAAATAGATTCGCGTGTAGAGGTGGCGCAGCAGACCGCGCATGAAGAGGCAGACGAGGAGATGCGGCGCCTGGACGCGGCCGCCCGGCCCCGGAACCGGCCCGGGCCGGACGGTGCGGAAGCGGTAGCCCCCGTCGGCGTCGGTCGGGACGCGCAGGAAGCCGTGGAAACCCGGATCGAGCGGCAGGTTGCGGCGGTCCTCGGGATGCGCGTAGCGGCCGGCGGCGTTGGCCTGCCACAGTTCCAGGACGGCGTCGGGGACCGGCTGGCCGGCGCCGTCCAGCACCCGGCCGCCGACCGCGACCGGCTCGCCCGCCGCGCCGGTGGCGATGTCGGTCACCACCATCGGGTCGAACCCGAGATGGACGAAGGGGCCGACGGTCTGCGACGGGGTGGCGGCCGGCATCATCGCCGGGCCTCCCCGCCCGGCTCCTCCACCGGCGTCGCCTCGCGGCCGCGCAGCACGATGTCGAAGCGGTAGCCGAGCGCGAACTCCGGCACGGTCGCCTCGAGGTCGAAGGCGGCGACCAGGCGCTCGCGCGCCGCCGGATCGGCGAGGCAATGGAAGATCGGATCGAACGGCAGCAGCGGGTCGCCCGGGAAGTACATCTGGGTCACCAGCCGCGTCAGGAAGCTCGGCCCGAACAGCGAGAAGTGGAGATGGGCCGGCCGCCAGGCGTTGGCATGGTTGCGCCAGGGATAGGCGCCAGGGCGGATGGTGGTGAAGCGGTAGCGGCCGGCGGCGTCGGTGACGGCGCGGCCGAAGCCGCGGAAGTTGGGATCGAGCGGCGCGTCGTGCTGGTCGAGCGGGTGGTGGTAGCGGCCGGCGGCATTGCACTGCCACAGTTCGACCAGGGTGTGCGGCACCGGACGCCCGTCCTCGTCGAGGACCCGCCCCTCGACGCGGATGCGCTCGCCGATCGGCGGCGCGGCGGCACCCAAAGTGAGGTCGGCCTCGTCCGGCGCCACCGCGAGATGCCCGAAGAGCGGCCCGGTGACCTCGGTCAGGGTGCGGGGGACGCGGACGGGCGGCTGCGCCGGCGCGCGGGCGACCGAAGAGCGGTAGGGCGGATGCAGATAGGCCGGCTGGGTTCCGACGCCCGGCCGCCGATAGCCCAGGATGTCGCTCAAGGTGCCTCCCTCGCGGGCGGTCCGACCACCGCGCCCGGGTGACCGGGCGGCCGCTCGTGCGAGGGAGACGTTGCGCGGAAGCCGGGCCGCCGTCAATTCCGGCGGCCGGCCGGCTCAGGTCTTGGGCCCGGTCTTGCCCTCGGCCGCCTTGGCCATCACCGCGCGCACCTCTTCCATGCTTTCGGCGACCCGCTTGTTGATGACCGCGAACGTGTCCTGGTTGGCGCGCGTCATCAGGTCGGCGATCTCCTTCATGTTGGCGATCGCCGTCTCGAACGCGGTCTTGGCGACCTCCGCCTGCTTCACCGCCTGGCGTTCCGGCCCGCCCGCCTTGGCGATCTCGCCCATCATGCGGGACGCCTCTTCCATGGTCTGGCGCAGGATCTCGGCCTGGCGCTTCATCACCGCCTGGACGCCTTCGGCGGCGAGCTGGTTCGCCTTGGTCAGGGCTTCGATGTTGCGCCGCTGGGCGGCCAGCAGCGCTTCGGTGTCGACGCCAGGCATGCGGAACTCTCCGACCATGCGCGTCACGTCGAAGTCGAGGAAGGGGTTGTTCTGCTTGACCATCGGTCGCTCTCCGGCTGGGGTGCGGGAAGCCTTAGCAAGTTTATGTTGCGCTGCAATCGTTATTGTTGCACTGCGGCATCGCGCTCGGGGGGCCGCGTCGCGCCGCCGAACAGCGAGGTCCATTCGTCGACCCGCCGCAGCGCCCGATCGAGGCGCGCCATGGTCCGCGAGAGGTCGGGCGACTCGTCGTCGAGCCAGGTCTGGACGGTGGCGAGGTAGGCGGCGGCGAACGCCTTGGTGCGGACGGCGCCGCGCAGCCCGGCCGTGTCGAGCCCGGCCACCTCCATCATCCAGCGCAGGGAGCGGCCGAAGGCCGGCAGCGCCGACAGGCCCGCCACCGGATCGCCGCGGAGATCGCGGGCGACGGCGGCGAGGCCCGGACGCCACGGCGCGAGATATTCCAGGCGCCGCATGACGACGTCGAACAGCCGGTCGCGCGGCTGCTCGTCGCTGTCCGCCGCCGGGTCGGCGCCGCGCGCCACCGCCATGTCGGCGCGCCGGGACATCGCCTCCAGGATCGCCGACTTGTCGGGAAAGCGGTCGTAAAGGTCGCCCAGCGGACGTCCCGCGGCCACCGCCACGTCGGCCAGGGCGACTCGACGCCAGCCGCGGTCGGCGGCGAGGCGCATCGCGGCATCGATCACCGCCGCTTCCGTCTCGTCCGCCGATGGCGGCTTGCGCGCTTCCTTCGCCATTTCGTCGTCCTCCCGAATCACCATACAAGACATGGGGTGTCGCAGTCGTCCGACCAGCGGCGACTTCCGGACTGTCGCACGTCGCCGCCGGTCGTCGTCGCCATGCGGCCTTGCAACGCGTTTTCGCGGTGCTATAAGAGTCAGGCGCAACTACCTGAATCAACGGGGGGTCAGGTCGATCGTGAGGGACGATCCGCGCCAATCGCCGACGCGGCCCAGCCGCCGTTCCGTACTGACGGGCATGGCGGCTCTGGCCTTTTCCGCAGCCGCCCTGCCGGTGCCTGCCAGCGCCGTGCCGCGCGGGCCGCGCAAGCCGACGGTCGTCATCGACGCCGGCCATGGCGGACACGACCCGGGGACCATCGGCTTCAGCGGTTCCCACGAAAAGGACGTGACGCTCGCCACCGCGCGCGAACTCTACCTGCAGCTGCAGGCGACCGGACGCTACCGCACCATCCTCACCCGGCGGGACGACCGGTTCCTCGGCCTCGGCCAGCGCGTCGACCTGGCGCGCGACGTCGACGGAGAGCTCTTCATCTCGCTCCATGCCGATTCGATCGGCCGGCCGGACATTCGCGGCGCCTCGGTCTACACGCTGTCGGAGGTGGCATCGGACGCCCAGGCGGCGGCGCTGGCCCAGAAGGAGAACCGGGCCGACCTGCTGGCCGGGGTCAACCTCGCGCACCAGTCGCGCGAGGTCAGCCGCATCCTCATCGACCTGATGCAGCGCGAGACGAAGAACCGCTCCGCCGTCTTCGCCTCGGGGCTGCTGCCGGAACTGGCGCGCCACACGACGCTGATCTCCTCCAGCCATCGCTTCGCCGGCTTCACCGTGCTGACGGCGCCCGACATCCCGTCGGTGCTGATGGAGATGGGCTACCTCTCCAACCGGCACGACGAGCAGCTGCTGCTCAACCCGAACCACCGCTCCAAGGTCGCCCAGGCGACCGTGCGGGCGGTCGGACGCTATTTCGCGCAGAAGGAGTTCCTGCGGCCGCTGTGACCGCGGCGGCCGTGGCCGGAAGGCGCGGAACCGTCAGCCGGCGAGTTCGCGCGAGCGCCGCGTGGCGGCGGCGATGGCGCGCGTCATCAGCGGCTGGAGCCCGTCATCGGCCATCAGGACCGCCAGGGCCTCCTGGGTCGTGCCGTTGGGCGAGGTGACGTTGCGGCGCAACGTCGCCGCCGGCTCCGATGACCGGCGCACCAGGGCGCCCGAGCCGGCGACCGTGGTGCGCGCGAGCCGCATCGCCAGATCCGCCGGCAGGCCGGCCTCGCGTCCGGCCTCGGCGAGGCACTCGATCAGCAGGAAGACATAGGCCGGTCCGCCGCCCGAGACCGCGGTGACGGCGTCGATCAGGCCCTCGTCCTCGACCCAGGCGACATCGCCGACGGCCGCCAGGAGGGCGTCGCACGCCTGGCGCTGGGCGGCCGACACGCGGGCGCTGGGCACGGCCACCGTCATGCCCTCGCCGACCGCGGCCGGCGTGTTGGGCATCGCCCGCACGATCGCGGCCGGACCGAGCGCGCGCTCGAAATAGGCGATCGTCTTGCCGGCGGCGATCGACAGGAAGACGGTGCCGGGCCCGGCGAACCGGCGATAGGCCGGCAGGACGCCATCCATGCTCTGCGGCTTGACCGCGAGCACCACGACGCCCGGCCGGAAGTCCGCCGCCAGCCCGTCCGGCCCGTCGTGGAGCGAGATGTCCGCGAGCCCGGAATAGCGCGGGTCGGGCGACGGCTCGACGATGGCGCAGCCGGCCGCCGTCAGGCCGCGGGCACGCCAGCCTTCCAGCATCGCTCCGCCCATCTTGCCGCAGCCGACGAGGAGCAGCGGGCCGATCGCCTGTTCCGCCATCGCCCCGCTCCTCACGCCTCGCCGATCGGGTCGATCATCGCCGCCGTCAGGGCCTCGCCCGGGGCCTTGCCGCCCCAGACGACGAACTGGAAGGCCGGGTAGAAGCGCTCGCACTCGGTCAGCGCCGCGTCGACGAGGTCCTCGACCTGCTCGACGCTGGCTCCGAGCGACCCGCGCAGCAGCAGCGCGTGGCGGAAGCTCGGCTGGCTGGAATCGCCGGCGAGGTCGAAATGGCCGAGCCAGAGCTTCTCGTTGACGAGCGAGAGCAGTTCGAAGACGGCGGTGCGGCGGGCGCGCGGCACCTTCATCTCGAAGCCGCAGGAGAACAGCATGGCGTTCATGTCCGGCTGCCAGACGAAGAACAGCCGGTAGTCGCACCAGCGGCCGCCGATCTCGACGAACATCTCGTCGTCGCTCGCGCGTTCGTGCGCCCACTCGTTGGCGGCGACGATCTCCTCGACGAGATCGATCGGATTGGCCGCGGCGGCGGCAATCTCGGAAGCGGACGTGATGCTCATCGTCAATGATCCTCCCGAGCAGGACCGGGCTGCGACCGGCCGGGCAGAAGCCGGCCGCGAGGTGGCACTCGGGCGGCGCCGTCCGGAGACGGCGCGGGGGAAGTCGACATGTTGTGTAGCAACGCGCCCCTGCACACCACGGCCTGTAGGGTGCCAAAAGCGATTCGTGCGCGCAAGCCAAGCTTGGCCATCGTCATCGTACCGTCATGCGCAGTCCCACGGCACCGACCGCGGAAAAGCCTGTCGCCGACGCCCGATTGCGAGTGTTTGGGGGTTCTGACGGAACCCTTAGAGCCGCCGGCGCTTTTCCTGTCAAGAGAATTGCGTGTCGCGCCGCCCGCCGGATGCCCGGAAAGTCCCCGGAAAGTCTCGATCGGGTCTTCGCGAACGTTCCCGTTCTCGATCGCGAATCCGGTCGAAGACTGGCTCCGGCCGGGCGCGCGACACCGCGGTTCTCGGACGCCGGCCCGCGGTCCTGGACCAGAGGCCGGCGCGGCGCGGGGCCGGTCGCGCGGTCTTGGACCCACCGCGCGGCCGGTTCGGCCGCCGCTACTCCCCGCTCGGCCCGGGCGGCGGGAGGCGCGCCTCCAGGGCGGCGATCCGTGCCTCGAGTTCGGCGACCCTGAGGGCGAGATCCTCGCCCGCCATGCGCGCGTTGGCCGCCAGCGCCCGGGTGGCGTCCAGTTCCTCGCGGGTCGGCACCTCCATGCGCTGCAGCACGGATTCGACCTGCCCCTTGGCGCGGGTCTCCACTTCCTGGCGCACGGCCCCCAGGGCATCGACCGCGCCGCCGGCGAGGCGCGCCAGGTCGTCGAAAATTCGCTTGTCCGCCGCCATCAGGGCCCTCCATGCCGCCGGGATCGAGGCCAATCTAGGCGCCCGCCCCCGGCGTCGCAACGCATGGCCGCTCGCCGCCGGCCCCGGCCCGCGAATTCCTGTCGACGCTGCCGCGCGGTTGGACGATCCTCGCCGGCGTCCATCCGGGTCATCCGACACGACAAGTCAGCGGGAGGAGCGCGATATCATGGCAGCATCGCAGAAGGTCGCCCTGGTGACCGGGGCAGGAACGGGCGTCGGCCGCAGCGCCGCCCTGGCGCTGGCCAAGGACGGGTTCGCCGTCGTACTCGCCGGCCGCCGCCGGGAACCGCTCGAGGAAACGGCGGCGCTGGCCGCAGGCGCACGGACCCTGGTGGTGCCGACCGACATCGCCGACCCGGCCTCGATCGATGCGCTGTTCGCCAGGACGAAGGAGGTCTTCGGACGGCTCGACGTGCTCTTCAACAATGCCGGCATGGGCGCGCCCGCGGTGCCGCTGGAGGACCTCTCGGTCGGGCAGTGGAAGGCGGTCGTCGACGTCAACCTGACCGGCATGTTCCTGTGCACGCAGCACGCCTTCCGCATCATGAAGGCGCAGGATCCGCGGGGCGGCCGCATCATCAACAACGGCTCGATCTCGGCCCACGCGCCGCGGCCCAACTCGGCCCCCTACACGGCGACCAAGCACGCCGTCACCGGCCTCACCAAGTCGACCAGCCTCGACGGGCGCAAGTACGACATCGCCTGCGGCCAGGTCGACATCGGCAATGCCGCGACCGAGATGACCGAGCGCATGACCAGGGGCGTCCTGCAGGCGAACGGCGAGACGATGGTCGAGCCGCGCATGGACGTCGCCCATGTCGGCAGTTCCGTGGCCTACATGGCGAGCCTGCCGCTCGACGCCAACGTCCAGTTCCTGACGGTGATGGCGACCAAGATGCCCTTCGTCGGCCGCGGCTGACGGCGGGCGGACGACGGGAGGGGCAGCGCCATGAGCGACGCGGGCGTCACCTATCGCGGCCCGGCGGTCAGCCGGTTCCACTACGCCGCCAACACCGCCCTGGTGGATACCGGCAACATCCACCTCGTCTCCGGCCTGCCGCTGGCGGATGCCGTCCGCTCGACCAACCGCATCGGCGACCTCGACGCGGAACTCGGCCGGTCGGTCGAGGCGGACCCCGCCGCGGTCTTCGCCTTCGACCCCGCGCGCGGCACCCTGACCCAGACCCTGCGCGGCTACCGGCGGACGCTGCGCCACTATGGCGGGCTCGGCTGCATCCTGCTGCCGGCGGGCTTCGACGACGTGTTCTTCGACACCGTCCCCCATCGCGCGCCGAAGCCGCCGCACGCGCCCGAGGATTTCGATGTCGATGCGGCGGCGCTCGACGATCCCGGGCTGCGCGCCGCCGTCGACCTCGCGTTCGCCCCGGACGCGCTGACCGCCTCGGTCATGGTGATCCATCGCGGCCGCGTCATCGCCGAACGCTACGGCGCCGGCGCCGGGCGCGACACGATGCTGGCGAGCTGGTCGATGGGCAAGAGCATCGCCGCGCTGGTGATCGGCCGGATGGTCCAGGAGGGCCGGCTCGAACTGGAAGCCGAGGCGCCGATTCCGGAATGGCACGCCGCACCCGAGGACGGCCGCCGCCGCATCCGCCCGGCCGACCTCGCGCGGATGAGCAGCGGCCTGCGCTTCTCCGGCGCGCGCGAGCCCGAGCACCTGTGGGGCCGCGGCGTCGCCGACCACCAGCTCGTCTATGCCGAGGCGATCGACAGCTACGCCTTCTCGCTCGCCCAGCCGGCCCAGCATCCGCCGGAGACGGTGGGCCGCTACCGCAACTGCGACATCGCGGCGCTCGGCGCGATCGCCGCGCGCTCGGAGCAGGCGGCCGGGCGCGATCCGCTGACCCTCGTCGAGCGGCTGCTGTTCCGGCCCCTCGGCATCCGCCGCATGACGCTGTCGGCCGATGCCTACGGCAACATCGTCTATACGGGGATGAACTACGGCACGGCGCGCGACTGGGCCCGCCTCGGCCAGTTCTGCCTCGCCCGCGGCGAATGGACCGGGCAGCGCCTCGTTCCGGCCGCCTATATCGACTTCATGGCGACGCCCGCGCCCGCCTGGCTCTCCCTGCCGGAACCGCTCAGCGACTTCCACCATCTCTACGGCGGCGGCTGCTGGCTCAACCGCGCGACCCAGCGCGTGCCGCCGCCCTGGGCCCTGCCGGAGGACGCCTACAACTTCGCCGGTGCCGGCGGACAGCGGGTCTTCGTCGTGCCGTCGCTCGACCTCGTCGTCGTCCGCCACGGCCACATGCGCGGGGTCGAGCCCGACCGGCGGACGAACGAATTCCTCGCCGCCCTGATGCCGCTGCTCGGCCCGCCCGCCCGGTAACCCGGATCGGCAGGCCGGCTCAGTAGCCGCGGCCGCGGTCGACCGTCCCCAGCAGCGGCTCGCCGCGCTGGTGGCGGCGGACGTTCTCCAGGAAGACGTGGGCGGCCGTCTGCGGCTGCGTCATGCTGGCGACGTGCGGCGTCAGCACGATCTTCGGGTGCGTCCAGAAGGGATGGCCGGGCGGCGCCGGCTCGGTCGAGACGACGTCGACGATGGCACCGCGCAGATGCCCCGAATCGAGCGCCGCCACCAGGTCGGCGTCGACGAGATGGCCGCCGCGGCCGACCTGGACGAGGCCGGCCCCGGACGGCAGCCGGGCGAAGGTCTCGGCGTTCAGGATGCCGCGCGTCTCCGGCGTCAGCGGGACGAGGCAGACCAGGATGTCGGTCCGTTCCAGGAACGGCCCGAAGCCGTCGTCCCCGGCGAAGCATTCGACGCCTGCGATGGCCTTGGGCGAACGGCTCCAGCCGGCGAGCGGAAAGCTGAACGGCCGGAGCCGCTCGATGGCGGCGGTGCCGAGCGAGCCCAGCCCCATGATGCCGACCCGGCGCTGCGGCGCCGTCACCACCCGCTTCTCCTGCCACCGGCCCTCGCGCTGGAACTGGAGGTAGTCGACGAGGTCGCGATGGAGCATCAGCACGCCCATCACGACGTATTCGGCCATGCTGGCGATCAGGTTGGGATCGACCATCCGCACCACCGGCAGGTGTGCCGGCACCGCCGAGAGGTCGAGCTGGTCGACGCCGGCGGCGACCGAGAACATGACCTCGAGGTTGGGAAAGAGCGCGCCGATGTCGGCCGGCGGCTGCCAGGCGACGAGGTAGCGCACGGCAGCTGGGTCGCCCGTCTCCGGCCACATGTGGAAGGCGAGGTCGGGGGCGTGCTCGGCCAGGATCCGGGCCCATTCGCGGCCGCGCACCGGGTCGGACTTGTAGACGATCGTCATCGCTGGAACACCTCGGCAGAGGGCGGACCGGCCGGCGAGGCAATCGCCATGCCGCTCAGCAGGACCATTGGAAGCCGTCGACGACCAGCGCCTGGCCGGTCATGAAGGAGGGCTCGGCGGTGGCGAGGAAGACCACGACCTGGGCCACGTCCTGGGGCGTGCCGACCCGGCCGAGCGCGATACCGCGCCGGAACTCCTCTTCGCGGGCCGCGATCATGGTGCTGACCAGTTCGGTCTTGATGACGCCGGGGCAGATGGCGTTGACGGCGATGGTCGGCCCCAGTTCCTTCGCCAGCGCGCGGGTCATCCCGAGGATGCCGGCCTTGGCGGCGGCATAGGCGAAGCGGCTGACGGCGCTGGTCACCCCGCCGCTCAGCGCGTTGACCGACGACATGCTCGCGATCCGCCCGCCGCCCTGGCGCAGCATCACCGGCGCCGCCGCCCGGACATAGTTGAAGCAGCTCTTGAGGTTGATCGCGATCGTGCGGTCGAACTCGTCCTCGGCGATCTCCAGGATGCCCTTGGCCATCGACCGGCCGGCATTGTTGAGCAGGAAATCGATGCGGCCCCAGGTACCGTCGACCGCGGCCGCGATCTCGCCGGCGCGGCCATGGTCGGCGACGTCGGCCTCGAAGGTCAGGGCCTCGACCCCGGCGGCGCGGATCTCGTCGGCGGTCCGGGCCATGTCCTCGGGCAGCAGGTCGACCAGGGCGATGTCGAACCCCTTGCCGGCCAGCGCCAGGGCCGAGGCGCGGCCGATGCCGCGGGCACCGCCGGTCACGATCGCGGTTCGTCGCATGGCTCGATTCTCCTCGGGTCAGGTCGGGGACGGGGCTGCTACCATGATCCGGCGCGACATCCCAGTCAGCCCCCGACACGACCGGATCCCGACGAGAGCCGCCTTGGACATCCATTTCGAGAACCGCCGCGTCGTCGTCACCGGCGCCGCCCGCGGCATCGGGCAGGCGATCGCCCGCGCCTTCGCCGAGCGCGGCGCCGCCGTCCATGCCTGTGACCTGCTGGAAGACCAGCTTCGGACGCTGGCGGCATCGGCCGTGCCCGCCCGCGGCGGCAGCCTGACCGTGCGGGCGCTCGACCTGACCGACGGCCCGGCGGTCGCCGACTTCGTCGCCGCGGCCGCCGCGGGCGGCGCGATCGACGTGCTGGTGACGGTGGCGGGCGGCGTCCGCGGCCAGAGCCCGCAGCCCTTCGAGACGGTCGACGAGGCGAGCTGGCGCGAGATCTACGACGCCAACGTCCTGACCGCCTTCCACGCCGTACGGGCGGTGGTGCCGGGCATGAAGGCGGCCGGCCGCGGCCGCGTCGTCACCATCTCGAGCGGCGCCGGCCTGCGGCCGAGCCTGACCGGCATCCAGTCCTACTGCTCCTCCAAGCACGCGCTCGTCGGCCTGACCCGCCAGCTGGCGCAGGAACTGGGGCCGTTCGGCATCACCGTCAATTCGGTCGCCCCGGGCTTCCTGCGCACCAGCCCCGACTACGAGCGGCAATGGCAGGGCTACGGCGAGGACGGACAGCGGGCGCTCATCGCCCGCATCCCGATGCGCCGCCTCGGCGAACCCGAGGACATCGCCCACGCCACCCTCTTCCTCGCCTCGGACTATGCGTCCTGGATCACCGGCCAGGTGCTGCCGGTGTCGGGCACGCCCTTTCCCTGATCCCCTGCCCGCTCCAACCTGGGAGAACCCCGATGGCGCTCCGCCCCGTTCCCGTCACCCCGCCCGCCGACCTCGAGCCCTGGCAGTGGCCGGAGCCGCAGTGGCGGGCGATCGTCGAGCATGTCCGGGCCGGCCGGACGCTGCGGCCGGAGCGCTGGCCGGGGGGCGCCCGCTGCGCCGTCGCGCTCTCCTTCGATTCCGACCACGAGACCAACGAGCTGCGCGACGGCGGCAAGTCGATCGGCCGCATGAGCCAGGGGCAGTACGGCGCCCGCCAGGGGGTGCCGCGCATCCTCGACGTGCTGAAGCGTCATTCGGTGCCGGCCAGCTTCTACGTCCCGGCGGTCGTCGCCACGCTCTATCCCGACGAACAGCGCCGGGTCGTGGCCGAGGGGCACGAGGTCGGCATCCATGGCTGGATCCACGAGCGCAACTCGATCCTGCCGCCGGCCGACGAGCGCGACCTGCAGATGCGTTCGGCCGACGTGCTGGAGAAGGTGACGGGCGTCCGGCCCGTCGGCATCCGCACGCCGTCGTGGGACTTCAGCCCGGAGACGCTGGCGATCACCCGCGACATGGGCCTCCTCTACGACAGCTCGCTGATGGCCGATGTCGACTGCTACGAGCTCGAGATGGACGGCGAGCCGACCGGCGTCGTCGAGCTGCCGGTCGAGTGGATCCGGGACGACGCGGTCTATTTCGCGATGAACCGCTTCAGCGCGCTGCGCCCCTACACGCCGCCCGAGGGCGTCTTCGACATCTTCCGGCGCGAGTTCGACGCCGCCTATGCCGAGGGCGGCCTGTTCCAGCTCACCATGCACCCGCACATGATCGGCTACCGCTCGCGCATGTGGATCCTGGAGGAGCTGATCCGCCACGCCCGCGCCCACGAGGGCGTCTGGTTCGCCACCCATGCCGACATCGTCCGCTACGTGAAGGCGGCCTGTTGAGACGCGGGCGGGACGGACGGCGCCATTGACAGTGGCGCCACCCCGGCCCGACGCTTCCCGCCAGCACGGCAACGACCGTGCCCCGGCCGACGGCTGCGTTCGGGCGGGCGCCCAGATCCCACCCGGAGGAACCATGCCCGAGACCGCCGCCATTGCCACCGTCGCGCGCCAGGCCGCGATGGCCGGCACGCTCGCCCTTGCCGTCGGGCTCGCCGCCCAGCCGGCCGCCGCCCAGACCTGGAAGGGCTACACCTTCATCCCGTCCGTCACCCACGCCGCCTACAAGAACCTGGACGCGATGGGGGCGGAGTTCGCCCGGGTCTCCGGCGGGAAGATCCAGGTGCGCAACAGCGCCGGCGGCCAGCTCCCGGTCAACGCCACCTCGATCACCCAGGCAGTCGGCGAAGGCATCATCACCTTCGCCCAGGACGGCTTCTACACCGGCAACATCCAGGTCGGCGCCCTGCCCTTCCTGCCGATGCTGGCCGGCAGCTACGACGATTTCCGCAAGATCGTCGGCCTGCTGGAACCCTACCTGGAGAGCGAGCTGGACAAGCGCGGCGTCAAGCTGCTCGCGACCTACAACTTCCCCCAGCAGACCATCTGGGCGACGTTCGAGCTGACCGCGATCGACCAGCTCCAGGGCAAGAAGCTGCGCGTCGCCAACAACCCGCAGGCCCAGTTCTTCCAGCAGCTCGGCGCGATTCCGGTCACCCTCGGCACGCCCGAGGTCGCCTCGGCCCTGCAGCGCAGCGTCGTCGACGGCGTCGTCACGGCCAGCGCCGGCGGCGGGCTGCTGTGGGGCGACATGTTCAAGTCGAACTACCGGATGACGATCTGCTGGGACAACTTCCTCATCATCGTCAACAAGGAGGCGTTCCAGAAGCTTCCGGCCGACGTCCAGCCGAAGATCGTCGCCGCGGCCCGCCAGCACGCCGACATGCTGTCCAAGGAACTGGCCCAGTCGGAGATCACCAGCACCGAGATGCTGAAGGGCAAGGGCATCCGGATGACGGAGCCGTCGCCCGAGACGGTCAAGGCGATGACCGCGCGCGCCGAACCGGTCTGGAACGAATGGGCCAAGGGCGTGGGACCGCAGGCGGTCGAGGTGCTGGCCAAGGCCCGCCAGGCGATCGGGCGCTGACGCCGCCCGGCGCCGGAGGGGCGGGTGCCGCCCCTCCGGCAGTCAGCGGTCGAACATCTGGCCCGGCAGCCACAGGGCGAGTTCGGGCACGACCGTCAGCAGGGCGGCGAAGCCCAGCATCAGGAACCAGTAGGGCAGGCAGCCGAGGTTGACGTCGCGCAGCGACCATTTCGAGATGCCCTGCACGACGAAGAGGTTGATCCCGAACGGCGGCGTGATCTGCCCCAGTTCCACCATGATGACCAGGATGACGCCGAACCAGATGCCGTCGAAGCCGAAGCCGATCACGGCCGGATAGAGCAGCGGCACGGTCAGGACGATCATGCCGATGCTGTCGACGACGCAGCCGAGGACCACGTACATGACGATGACGGCGATGAGGAACTGGTAGCGGTCGAGGCCGCTCTCCACCAGCAGCCGGGCGATGTTCTGGGACACGCCGACATTCTCGACCGCATAGGCGAAGATGAACGCCGTCAGGATGATGAAGAGCAGCGAGCAGCTGATCTTGACCGTGTTGGTGAGCGCCGCCCGGAACCGCGCCAGGGTGAGGTCGCCCCACACCAGGCTGACGACGAGCGCGAGCGAGGCGCCGATCGCCCCCGCCTCGGTCGGGGTCGCGAAGCCGAAATAGATCCCGCCCAGCACCGTCGCCATCAGGAGAATGAAGGGGACGAGATCGACCAGGGCCCGCGCCTTGTCGGCCAGCGAGACCTGGGTGCGGTCGGGCGGGGCGACCGACGGGCGCAGCCGGGCGACGACGCCGACATAGACCATGAAGACGAGCGCGAGGAGGAAGCCCGGCACCACTCCGGCCATGAAGAGGCGCGCGATCGAGGTTTCCGTGAAGGTGCCGTAGATGATGAGCGGGATCGACGGCGGGATCAGGATGCCGAGGGTGCCGCCGGCGCAGAGGCTACCGGCGGCCATCCGGCGGTCGTATCCGCGCTGGTCGAGCTGCGGCAGGGCGACGGTGCCGATCGCCGCGGCGGTCGCGACGCTGGAGCCGCTGATCGCCGCGAACATGGCGCAGCCCGCGATATTGGTCTGGAGCAGGCCGCCCGGCAGGCCGCGCACGAGCTTGGTCAATCCGACGTAGAAGCGGTGGCTGACGCCGCTCTGGAGCAGCAGGTCGGCCATCAGGATGAAGAGCGGGATGGCCGTCAGGGTGAAGCTGTTGACGCTGCCCCAGGTGACGAGCCCGAGGGCGCGGAAGCCGATCAGCCCGTCGGCGAAATAGAGCGAGACCAGCCCAGCGATGCCGATCGCGAAGGGAATCCACATGCCGCCCAGCAGCAGCGCCAGGAGGACGCCCAGCGCCAGGGCGAAGTCCGCGACCCAGCCGCTCATGGCCGCTCCCCCGCGATCCGGCGCAGGTCGCGCGCGATTTCGGCCGCCAGTCCGAGCACGAGCAGAAGCGATCCCGCCGGCATCGCCAGTTGCGGCAGCCAGATCGGCGTCTCCATCAGGGTCGGCGCCACCATGCCGCGCTCCCACGAGCTGAAGGCGACGCGCGCGAGCTGATAGAGGATGACCAGCGCGAAGCCGAGCGCCGCCGCGTCGAAGAGGAGTTCGACCCAGGCGCGCAGGCGCCGCGGCAGGGCGACGATGATGAACTCGACCCGCAACAACGCCTGCTCCCGCAGGCTGTAGGCGGCGCCGAGGAAGAGCAGCGCCACCACGAGATAGCCGCAGGTCTCGTCGACGATGGTGAGCGAGAAGCCGAGGAAGGATCGGCAGATCACCTCCAGCGTGATGAGCGCCATCATGGCGATCAGGCAGAGTTCGGCCCCGGCGCGGCCGACGCCGATCAGGCGGTCGGCCGCACGCTCCCATCGCCCGCGCTGCGGGTCGTCGCCTCCGTCGGTCATCGGCTTCCCCCCGGAAGGTCCGTCCTGTCGTTGTCCGGGGACGGTAGGCGCGCCGGCTGCCCCGCGCAAGGCGCGGGGCCCGGCCCTAGCGCGGCCGCACCAGCACGATCGCGGCCGCCGCGGCCTGCAGCGCCATGCAGAGGCCGAGGGCGGCGCCGTAGCCGCCGGTCCATTCGCGGAGCAGCCCGAGGAGGCCCGGCCCGAAGGCGAAGGCGAACTGGTTGACGGCGACGACAAGGCCGACCACGCGGGCGAAATGGGCGGCCGGGAACTCGCGCTGGACGATGAGCCCCGGGAAGGTGATGAGGTTGCCGACACCGAGGCCGAAGAGCAGGCAGCCGGCGATCAGCAGCGGCCGGGTACCGCCGGCGAGGCAGGCCACGCCCGCGACCTGGACCAGGAAGTTCGCCGCCGACACGCGGCGGACGTCGAGCCGGTCGACGACGAAGCCGAGCCCGACCCGGCCGGCGACGGCGGCCGCCGTCGTCAGGCTGACGGCCCAGCCGGCACCGACGACGCCGAGTGCCGGCGACAGCAGCGCCACCTGATGGGTGAGCAGGCCGACCTGCGCCATCAGCCCGAGCGCGAACGGCAGGCTGACGGTGACGAAGGCCATGGTCCGCATGGTGGCGCGGGTGCTCCACGGCAGGTCGGGCGCGGCCCGCGCCGCCGGCGGCCGGCCGCAGCCGCCGTCGTGCTCGTCCGCCCGTCGCGGACGCAGCACGGCGGCGACCAGCGGCAGCAGCAGCACCAGCATCGCCGACGATGCGACCGGCAGCGCCAGCCCGACGCCCAGATCGGCGACGAGCGCCACCAGCACCGGCGCCATCACCACGCCGCCGCAGCTCGCCCCGTTGAGGGCAAGGCTGACCGCAAGGCCACGCCGGCGCTCGAACCACGGGGCGACCATGCCGTTGACGGCGGCCGTGCCCATCGCCGCCCAGCCCGCGGCCATCGCCAGGAAGGCGATCGGAAGCTGCCATGGCGCCTCGAGCTGCGGCAGCGCCGTCACGCCGGCCGCCATCGCGACGGCGCCGGCGGCGACCGTCCGCCGCGGGCCGAAGCGCTCGAAGGCGCGGCCGACGCCGGCGATCAGCGCGGCGCCGGCGACATAGTAGAGGGTGATCGCGGCGGCGATGAATGCCGTCGGCCAGCCATGCCGCTGCTGCAGCGCGACCATGTAGATGCCGGGCCCGTAGAAGCCGAGTCCCCAGCCGAAGAAGGCGACGGCGAAGGCACAGAAGACGACCCGCCAGCCGTGATAGATCGGTGTCCGCATCGGCCGCGAACATGGCGCGCTCCACCGGTCGGCTTCTTCCCGAATCCTGCGCCGGGACGGCATGATGGACGCCATGCGCCTCTTCCGCGACCAGGTCGACACGCCGATCGGCCCGATGCTGATCCTCGCCGACGAGCGGCACCTGCGGGTGCTGGAATTCGCCGACGCCATGGACCGGGTCGGGGACTGGGTCGGCCGGCGCTTCGGCCGGCCCGACCTCGTCGATGCCCGCGACCCGCTCGGCATCGCCACCGCGCTCGCGGCCTATTTCGCCGGCGACCTCGGCGCCATCGACCGGGTGCCCGCCACCGCCGGCGGCACCCCCTTCCAGGAACGGGTCTGGAGCGCGCTGCGCCGCATTCCCGCCGGCCAGACCCGCAGCTATGCCGGGCTTGCGCGCGAGATCGGCCATGACGCCGCGCAGCGCGCGGTCGGTGCCGCCAACGGCCGCAACCCGATCGCCGTCGTCGTCCCCTGCCATCGCCTCGTCGGCAGCGACGGCCGGCTCACCGGCTATGGCGGCGGGATCGCGCGCAAGCGCTGGCTGCTCGCCCACGAGGGCTGGGCGGTCACTCCTCGGGCGGCGCCTGGCGGCCGCGCTTGACCGTGCCGCGGCGGGTCTTCGCCTCCAGCCGCCGCTTGCGGCTGGCGAGCGTCGGCTTGGTCGGACGCCGCGGGACCGGCGGCACCGCGGCGCGGCGGACGAGGTCGAGCAGCGCCGCCAGCGCCGCCTCGCGGTTGCGCGCCTGGGTGCGGTGGGCGCGGGCGAAGAGCACCAGCACGCCCTCCTGCGTCAGCCGCCGCCCGGCGAGCCGCATCAGCCGCTCCCGAACGGCCTCCGGCAGGGACGGCGAACGCGCGACGTCGAAGCGCAGTTCGACCGCCGTCGAGACCTTGTTGACGTTCTGGCCGCCCGGCCCGGTCGCCAGCACGAACCGCTCCTCGATCTCGCGCTCGTCGATGGCGATCCGTCCGGTCACCGGAATCAGCGCCATCGCCGGCCTCCCGCTCGCCACGGTTCCGCAAGCCAAGCGGATCGGCTAGCATCGGTCGCAATCAGGACGGCACGCCCGGCAAGGACGGCCGCATACCAACGAACCCGGGGAGGTTCCGCCATGACTCGCCTCGCGATGTCCCGTCGCCACGGGCTGCGGCTGCTCGCCGCCGCCGCCGTGCTCGCCGTCGCACCCGCCGCCCGCGCCGCCGACTTCGCCGGCAAGACCATCGAATGGGTCATTCCCTTCTCCGTCGGCGGCGGCTCGGACGTCTGGGCCCGCTTCTTCGCGCCGCTCCTGGCCGAGCAGCTTCCGGGCCGCCCGACGGTCGTCGTCAAGAACGTGCCGGGCGGCGGCTCGATCACCGGCGCCAACCAGTTCCAGACCCGGGCGCGGCCGGACGGGCTGACCATTCTCGGCACCTCCGGCTCGACCCAGTTCCCCTATCTGCTCGACGACCCCCGCGTCAAATACCAGTACAAGGACTGGTCGACCGTGCTCGCATCGCCGACCGGCGGCGTCGTCTACGTCAATCCCGACCTCGGGGTGAAGGGTCCGGGCGACATCGCCCGCCTGCGCGGCCGGGAGATGAAGTACGGCAGCCAGGGTGCCACCTCGCTCGACCTCGTGCCGCTGCTCGCCTTCGAACTGCTCGAACTCGACGTCAAGCCGGTGTTCGGCATGAAGGGCCGCGGCGACGGCCGGCTCGCCTTCGAGCGCGGCGAGGCCGCGATCGACTACCAGACCTCCTCGGCCTATCTGCGCAACGTCGTGCCGCTGGTGAAGGCGGGCAAGGCGGTGCCGCTCTTCTCCTGGGGCGTGCTCGACGACAGCGGCGCCTTCGTCCGCGACCCGACCTTCCCCGACCTGCCCCATTTCATCGAGTTCTACGAGCAGGCCACCGGCAAGACGCCGTCCGGCATCGCCTTTGCGGCGTTCAAGGCCTTCAACACGGCCGGCTTCGCGGTCCAGAAGGGCGTGTTCCTGCCCAAGGGCACGCCCGCCGACATCGTCGCCGCCTATGCCCGGGCGTTCCAGGCGGTCGTCGATGCCCCCGGCTTCAAGGAGAAGGCGGGCGACGAGATCGGCGTCTACCGGCAGGCGACCGGGGCCGCCGCCCAGAAGATGCTCGACGTGGCGCTCGCCATCGACGGCGAGGCCAAGGGCTGGGTCAAGAAGTGGCTGACCGAGAAGCACGGGGTGAAGTTCGAGAACTGACTCCGCAGCGGGCCGGGCGGGGGGCCGGCCGATGCTGGAGACCATCGCCGGCGCACTCGTCGGCCTGCTGAGCGGCTGGCACCTCGCCTGGATGATGGCGGGGGTGCTGGTCGGGCTCGTCATCGGCATCCTGCCGGGGCTGGGCGGGATCGCCGGCATGGCCATCCTGCTGCCCTTCATCTACGGCATGGACCCGGTGTCGGCCCTGGGGATGCTGATCGGCATGGTGGCGGTGGTACCGACCGGCGACACCTTCACCTCGATCCTGATGGGCATCCCGGGCTCGAGCGCGTCGCAGGCGACGATCCTCGACGGCTTCCCCATGGCCAAGCGCGGCGAGGCGGCGCGGGCGCTCTCGGCCGCCTTCCTCTCCTCGATGATCGGCGGGGTCATCGGCGCCCTGGTGCTGACGGTGTTCGTCGTCGTCGCCCGTCCGGTCATCCTCGCCTTCAGCTCGGCCGAGCTCTTCATGCTGACGGTGCTCGGCCTCAGCATGGTCGGCGTGCTGTCCGGGTCGAGCCTGCTGAAGGGGCTGCTGTCCTGCGCCCTCGGCCTGCTGCTGGGGTCGATCGGCGCCGCGCCCGCGACCGGCGAGTGGCGCTTCACCTTCGGCCTCGACTACCTGACGGACGGGCTGCCGATCGTCGTCGTCGGCCTCGGCATCTTCGCCCTGCCCGAGATCATCGACCTCCTGCGCGCCAACCGCGCCATCGCCGCCGCCGCGGCGCTCGGCCGCGGCTGGCGCGACGGCGTCCGCGACACGCTCGCCAACATGGGGCTGGTGCTGCGCTGCTCGGGCATCGGCTGCCTGATCGGCGCGCTGCCCGGCCTCGGCGGATCGGTCGTCGACTGGGTCGCCTACGGCCATGTCGTGCAGACGAGCCGCGACCGCTCCCAGTTCGGCCGCGGCGACGTGCGCGGCGTGATCGCGCCCGAATCCGCCAACAACGCGGTCCAGGGCGGCGCCCTCATCCCGACGCTCCTCTTCGGCATCCCCGGCTCGGGGAGCATGGCGATCTTCCTGGGCGGCATGGTCCTGCTCGGCCTCCAGCCCGGCATCACCATGATCGAGACCCGGCTCGATCTCACCTACACGATCATCTGGTCGCTCGCGATCGCCAACATCCTGGGGGCCGGGCTCTGCGTCCTCGTCTCGCGCCACGTCGCCCGGCTGACGACGATCCCCTACGTCTACCTCGCCCCCTTCATGGTGATGATCGTGCTGTTCGCCGCCTACCAGGCGACGCGCGACTGGGGCGACATCCTGGCGCTGATGGCGCTCGGCGTGCTCGGCGTCTACATGCGCCGCTTCGGCTGGCCGCGGCCGCCGCTGCTGATCGGCTTCGTCCTGGCGCCGGGGGCCGAGACCTACCTCTACCAGGCCATCCAGTTCCATGCCTGGGCGTGGCTGTGGCGGCCGGGCGTGATCGTCATCGCGGTCACGATCCTGCTCTCGGTCTGGGCCGGGATGCGGGTCGCCGGCAAGGGCATCGACGAGGGCGGCGCGGCGGCGGCGGGCGGCCACCGCCGCCTGCCGCAGGCCGTCTTCGCCCTCGTCCTCGCCGCCGTCTTCGCCCATGCCCTGTGGCAGTCGCTCGGCTGGTCCTATCTGGCGCAGGTCTTCCCGCTGGGCGTCGCCGCGCCGGCGATGGCCGGCATCCTCGTCGTCCTCGGACTGGTCGCCTTCGCCCGGCACCACGCCGTCGTCTTCGACACCGAGCACCTGATCCGCACCCAGCCCAGGACGATGGAGTATTTCCTCGCCTGGCTGGCCGGCCTGCTCCTCGCCTCGGCCGTGCTGGGGTTCCTCCTCGGCCTGGCGCTCTACTTCGCCGCCTTCCTCGCGATCGAGGCGCGGGCGCCGCTGCGGCGGGTCGTCACCCTCACGGCATCGGCGATCGCCTTCCTGGTGGGCATGGCATGGCTCTTCGTGCTCGACTTTCCCCGCGGCCTGCTGCAGGAGGCCTTCCGCCTGCCCTGGCCGCTCGCCTGACGGGTCACGGAACCGCGGCCAGGATCCGGGCGACGTCCTCGAAGAGCTGGTTGCGCCGGTCGAACGGCGTGCCGGTTTCCGTCCAGTAGACGGCGACCGCGAGCGGCGGGCGCTCCGGCCGCCAGACCATCGCCACGTCGGCCGCGGCGCCGTTGCCGCCGGTCCCGGTCTTGTCCCCGACCCGCCAGCCGGCGGGAAAGCCGGCGCGCAGGCGGCGGTCGCCGGTCCGGTTGTCGAGCAGCCAGGTGGTCAGTTGCGCCCGGGACGGCTCCGAGAGGGCGGTGCCGAGGACGAGCCGGCACAGGTCGTCCAGCATCGCGGCCGGCGTCGTGGTGTCGCGCGGGTCGCCGGGCGTCGCCTCGTTGAGGGCCGTCTCGATGCGGTCGAGGCGGGTGACGGTGTCGCCCAGCGAGCGGGCATAGGCGGTGAGTGCCGCCGGGCCGTCGAAACTCGCCAGCATCAGGTTGCCGGCGGTGTTGTCGCTCAGCGTCATGGCGGCGGCGCAGATCTCGCCCATCGTCATGCCCTCGCCGCCGACCCGCTTTTCGGTCACGGGCGAGTAGGTGACGAGATCGGTCGCCTGGAACACGACCCGGCGGTCGAGCCGCTCCTCGCCGCGATCGACCCGCGACAGGACGCAGGCGGCGGCCAGCAGCTTGAAGGTGCTGCACATCGGGAAGCGCTCGCCGGCGCGATGCTCGATGCGCCGCCCGGTGCCGGTGTCGAGCGCGGAGACGCCGACCCGGCCGCCGTAGCGGGCCTCGAGGTCGCCGACGCGGGCGGCGGTGGCGTCGCCGACGGCCGCCTGCGTCGCGCGCGCCCCCGCCCCCAGGCCCGCACCCGCCAGCAACGAGCCGACCAGCGCCGCACGGCGCGTCACGAGGATAGGCATGCCTTGGTCTCCGCAGGATCCGCGCCGGCCGGGATCGGCGGCGCCGGACGACCTGATGGTCTGATTCCGCGGCGACTTTGTGGCGAAGGCGGGTCCCGCCGACGGCATCGGGCGCCGGATTCGGACGGCGCTCTCAGGCGGTGCGGAAGCGCTCGCGGTAGCGGCGGGGGGCGGTGCCGAGGCGGGCGCGGAAATGGTGGCGCAGGGTCGCCGCCGTGCCGAAGCCGCACTCGGTCGCGACGCGCTCGACCGGCAGGTCGGTCTCCTCCAGCAGCGTCCGGGCATGCGCCAGCCGCTCGCCGACCAGCCAGTCGCCGGGCGTGGTCCCGGTCGCCTCGGCGAAGCGGCGCAGGAAGGTGCGCTCGCTCATCCCCGCCTCGGCCGCCAGCCGCGGCACCGCCAGCGGGTCGCCGAGACGGCCACGCAGCCGGTCGAGCAGGCCGGCGAGACGCGAACCCGGCTGCGCCGGCACCGGCCGCTCGACATACTGCGCCTGTCCGCCCTCGCGATGCGGCGGCAGGACGAGCCGGCGCGCCACCTGGTTGGCCGCCCGCGCGCCATGGTCGCGCCGGACGATGTGGATCGCGAGGTCGATGCCGGCGGCGCTGCCGGCCGCCGTCAGGATGTCGCCCTCGTCGACATAGAGCACGTCCGGCGCGATGCGGATGGCGGGGTGGAGTTCGGCCAGGACCGGCAGGTAGCGCCAGTGGGTGGTGGCCCGGCGGCCGTCGAGCAGGCCCGTCGCGGCGAGCACGAAGACCCCCGAGCACAGCGAGACGAGGCGGGCGCCGCGCCCGTGCGCCTCCCGCAGCGCGGCCAGCAGGGGCGCCGGCGGCACCTCGCGGGCGCCGCGCCAGCCCGGCACGACCACCGTGCCGGCCCCGGTCAGCGCCTCGAGTCCGTCTTCGGCCTCGATCCGGATGCCGCCGACGGCGCGGATCGGCCCGGGCTCGGCGGCACAGACACGGAAGCGGTACCAGTCCGCCCCCATCTCCGGCCGCGGCAGGCCGAACACCTCGACGGCGATGCCGAACTCGAAGGTGCACAGCCCGTCATAGGCGACGACGGCGACCTCGGGATTGGGTGGCCGGGTCCGGTTTGGCGACATCTTTGCGATGATTGGCGATTCCGCCAGTTTCGCGCAAGCGCCGGTCCCGGCAGGTTGCGGCCGGACGGCGGTCCCCGACGGGCCGCACCGGACGGGAGAATCCCGATGAGCGTGGTTTCCGAGACGCCGGCCGCGCCGCCCCATGTGGCGGCCGCCCATTTCGCCCGCAGGCTGGAACTGGAGACGGACTGCTGGGACGTCCACGCCGCCACCCGCGACGGCGATGCCGACTTCGTGCTGCTCGATGTGCGCACCCCTGCCCTCTACGCCCGCGGCCATGTCCCGGGCGCCGTCAGCCTGCCGCGGCGGGAGATCGATGCCGGGCGGCTCGCCGTCTGGCCGATGGACACGCTCTTCGTCGTCTACTGCGCCGGGCCGCACTGCAACGGCGCCGACAAGGCGGCGCTGGCGCTCGCCGGCCTCGGCCGGCGGGTCAAGCTGATGATCGGCGGCGTGACCGGCTGGCTGGACGAGGGGCTGGCGCTGGAGCCCTCGCCCTCACCCCTGGCCGAGGCCGCGGCGGCGGGCCAGCGCCAGGGATAGGATCGCCGTCGCCGGCAGGGCCGCGAAGGCGAGGAAGACGACGTCGTACCGTCCCGTCGTCTCGACCAGGAAGGAGAAGACGGCGGGGCCGGCGGCATAGCCGATGAAGGTGAAGAAGCTCGATGCCGAGGTGGTGTCGCCGACGCGGCCGGCGGGCGCGATCCGCGCCACCTCCGCGAGGTAGACGCCGTTCCAGCTCACCGCCGAGACGCCGGTCGCCGTCGCCGCCGCCAGGATCACCCACCATGGCAGGGCCGGCGACAGGGAGGCGGTGACCGAGAGCGCGAGGCACGAGGTGGCGCCGAGCAGCGTCAGCGTGGCGATGGCCGAGGTCCGGTCGGCGAGCCAGCCGGCCGAGATGCGGCCGACCGCGCCGCCGATCTGCAGCACCGCGTAGGCGGTGCCGGCCGCCGTCACCGCGAAGCCGAGGTCGGCCGTGAAATAGGGCACGTAGAACGAGAAGAGGCTCCCCTGGGCGCAGGCGAAGCAGAATCCGGCATAGGTGAGGAGCGCCATGTTCGGCACCGACCGCAGGGTGCGGTAGGGCTGGGCGAAGTTGGCGGGGGCGAGGATGCGGCGATAGGGTTCGAAACGGAGCGCATTGCCGGAGCGCCCCGAATCGAGGCCGGCGCGCAGCGGCTGGGTCCCGAGGACGATGGCGACCGCGACGGCGGCGGCGGCGGCCAGCGCCCAGCGCCAGTCGAGCGCCAGCGCCAGGCCCGGGATGGCGAGCCCGCCGATCGCCTGGCCGATCGGCACCCCCGCCTGCTTGACCGAGAAGGCGAGGCCGCGGCGGCCGGCCGGCGTGTGGCGGGCCAGGATGTCGCTGCTCGCCGGCGGGACGGGCCCGTATCCCAGCCCGAACACGAAGGCGGCGACCATGACCACCGTCCAGTCGCCGACGGTGACGAAGAGCAGCGCCGCCGATGCCAGCGCCAGCCCCGCCTGCAGCAGCCGCAGCGGCCCGAACAGGCCGAGCAGCGGCCCGCACGCCATCAGGTACCACATGCTGGCGACGGTCGAGAGGGCGGAGAAATAGCCGATGCGCTCGACCGGGACACCGGCCGCGGCCGTGATCATCGGCGCCGTCACCGCCACCGCGCTCGACAGGAACGAGATGGCGACCTGGATCGCGAAGGTGACGCCGAGGGCGCCGACCCAACTGCCGTGCTGCATGGAAGTCCGGGGCCGCGCCGCGGGAGGCGGGCGGCCGGTCACTGGGGAGGGAGGGTCCCTATCCCTACCCCAACGCGGCCCGGATCGCCACCGCCCGGTCGGGCCGGTCGGTGGTGAAGACGTCGACCCCGAGCTCGAACATGCGCCGGATGTCGGCCTCCTCGTTGGCGGCGAAGCCGCCGATGCCGAGCCCGGCGTCGCGCACCGCCTTGACGACGTCCGCCGTCAGCAGCGTGCGATGGACGGAGAGTGCCGGGATGCCGTGGAGCTGTGCCGTCCGGATCGCGCCCGCGATGCCGACATCGGTCATGACGTAGTTGGAGAGGATCCAGATCGTGCCGAGCGGCCGGGCGTGGCGCAGCAGCGCCGCCAGCGTCTCGACCTGGAAGCTGGTGACGGTGGTGCGCTCCAGCATCCCCTCGGCCGCCAGCACCGCGGCGACCATGGCCGGGCTCTGGGGATAGGGGCGGCGCTCGTGGTCGGGCTTGATCTCCAGGCGCAGCCGGATCGCGGTCGGCCGGAAGATCGCGATCACCTCCTCGAGCGACGGCATCCGCTCGCCATCGGTGCCCTTCAGCGTGAAACGCTGCAGCTCGGCCCAGCTGTAGCCGCCGATCGGCCCGGTGCCGTCGGAGGTGCGCTCGAGCGTCGGGTCGTGGAAGACCGCGAGCCGGCCGTCGGTCGTCGGGTGGACGTCGAACTCCACCTGCTCGACCGGCAGCAGCGCGGTGTTGCGGAAGGCGGTCGGGCTGTTCTCGGGCCACACCAGGGCGCCGCCGCGGTGCGAGGCGATCTCGGTCTTCACGGGCATGTTCGGTTCACTTCAGGGTCGGGTCGAGACGGTCGCGCAGCCAGTCGCCGACGATGCTGATCGACAGCGTCGTCAGGATGATGACGACGCTCGGCGCCAGCATGATCCACGGCGCGCGGGTGATGTACTCGCGGCCGTAGCCGACCATGTTGCCGAGCGAGGTGAGCGGCGGCTGCACGCCGAGACCGAGGAAGGACAGGCCGGACTCGAGCAGGATCGTCTCCGGGAACGCCAGGGTCATGCTGACGATCAGCGTCGAGGCGATGTTGGGCAGGATGTGCCGGCCGTAGATGCGCCAGGCGGGGGCGCCGAGCTGGCGCACCGCCCCGGCATAGCCCTGCTCGTTGGCGGCGATCGCCAGCCCGCGCGAGATGCGGGCATAGCGTTCCCAGCCGTGGAAGCCCATCAGGCAGATGAAGAGGATCAGCGAGTTGCCGAAGAAGGCGAGCACCGCCAGGGCGATGATGAGGAACGGCATCGACGCCTGGAAGTCGATCATCATCAGCACGACGTCCTCGACCCAGCCGCGGAAATGGGCGGCGAGGATGCCGAGGAAGGTGCCGAGCGCAGCCGCGATGAGCGTGCCGAAGAAGGCGATCAGCAGGCTCATGCGGATCGAGTAGAGCAGCCGCGAGAGCACGTCGCGGCCGAGTTCGTCGGTGCCGAGGAGATGGCGGACGTCGGTGCCGCCCCAGAAGATCGGCGGCGTCAGCCGTGCCCGCAGGTCCATCGCGGTATAGGAATAGGCCGCCAGCACCTCGACGAAGGCCGCGATGACGAGCATCGCGAGGATCCAGCCGAGCGCCAGCAGCACCGAGGGCGGCCACGCCTCGAAGAAGCGGGCGACCCGGCTGCGCGGGGCGCGCTTCTCGGCCACCTCCGTGGGCGGCCGGTTGCGCTCGCGGGCGACGGCGTCCTCGCCCGCCTGCGGCTCGTTTCCGGTGACGGTCGCCATGGCTCACCCCGCTCCCGCGACGCGGCGCGTGCGCAGCCGCGGATCGATCCAGCCGTAGAGCATGTCCACCGTCAGGTTGGCGCAGACCATGGTGGCGGCGACGAAGAGGAGGATCGTCTGCACCACCGCGAGGTCGCGGTTGGCGACGGCGATGACCAGCAGCCGGCCGACCCCGGGCCAGGAGAAGACGCTCTCCACCACCACGGCGCCGGCGACGAGGCTGCCGACCATGAAGCCGACGATGGTGACGGTCGGAATGGCGGCGTTGGGCAGCGCATGGTCGACGACGACCCGGTGCCAGGGCAGGCCCTTGGCCGAGGCGGTGCGGATGTAGGGCTGGCCCAGCACCTCCAGCATGGCGCTGCGGGTGAAGCGGGCCAGCACCGCCGCCCCGGCGGTTCCGAGCGTGATGACCGGCAGGATGCCGTGGATCCAGGAGTCCTGGCCGCCGGACGGCAGCCAGCCGAGATTGACCGAGAAGATCAGCACCAGCACCAGCCCGAGGACGAAGCTCGGCACCGTGAAGCCGGCGACCGAGAACAGCATGGTCAGCCGGTCGGCGAGCTTGTTGCGGTGGAGGGCGGCGTAGATGCCGGCCGGGATGCCGATGCCGACCTTCAGGATGAAGGCGGGAATGGTCAGCGCCAGCGTCGCCGGCACCCGCTCCAGCACGAGGTCGATCGCCGGCCGGCCGTCGCGCATCGAGCGGCCGAGATTGCCCTCCGCGACCGCCGCGAAATAGTGGAAATACTGCTCCCACACCGGCCGGTCGAGGCCCCAGGAGCGCCGGAACGCCTCGATCGCCTCGGGCGGGGCGTCGGGAGACAGGATCAGCAGGGCCGGGTCGCCCGACAGCCGCAGGATCACGAAGGCGAAGGTGACGACGAAGCAGATGGTGAGGAGCGCCCGCACCAGCCGGGTCGAGAGATAGCGCAGCATCGGCCCTCTCCTATGCCGCCAGGCGCGGCCCTTCGGCCTCGCCATGGGCGACGTGACAGGCGACCAGCCGGCCGTCGGGCAGCGGCTTCAGCCGGGGTGTGTCGATCGCACAGCGCGCCGTCGCCGCGGGGCAGCGCGGGTGGAAGGCGCAGCCGCCCGGCCGGTCGACCGGATTGGGCGGGTCGCCCTTGAGGATGAGGCGGGGGCGCCGGCGGGCGGCGGCGGCGACCGGGATCGCCGACACCAGTGCCTGGGTGTAGGGGTGCGCCGGATCGACCAGCAGCCGGTCGGGATCGCCCTGTTCGACGATGCGGCCGAGATACATGACCGCCACCTCGTGGCTGATCTGCCGCACCACCTTGAGGTCGTGGCTGATGAAGAGATAGGCGAGGTCGAAGCGGGCCTGGAGGTCGAGCAGCAGGTTGATGACCTGGGCCTGGATCGAGACGTCGAGGGCCGAGATCGGCTCGTCGCAGACGAGCAGCGAGGGCTCCAGGATGAGGGCGCGGGCGAGCACGATGCGCTGGCGCTGCCCGCCCGAGAGTTCGTGCGGGTAGCGCTGGAAGAAGCTGGCGCCGAGCCCGACCGCATCCAGCAACTCCAGCGCCCGGCTGCGCCGGGCCGCACCGGCCGCGATGCCGTGGATGGCGAGCGGCTCCATCACCTGGTGACCGACCGAAATGCGGCGGTCCAGCGCGCCGAGCGGGTCCTGGAAGACCATCTGCATCCGCCGCCGGAGGGCCCGCCAGGCGGCGGTGCCGGGTGCCGGAACCGGCTGCCCCTCGAACTCGACCCGGCCGCCGGTCGGCGACAGCACGCCGAGCACGAGGCGGGCGGTCGTCGTCTTGCCGCAGCCGGATTCGCCGACCAGGCCCAGCGTGCGCCCGGGCCGGAGGTCGAAGGACACTCCGTCGACGGCATGGAGCGTCGCCGGGCGGCCGAAGAGACCGCCGGCGCGCCGGACCTGGAAGCTGCGCCGAAGGTCGCGGACCTCGAGCAGGGCGCGGTCGGTGGCGGCCGCGGTCGGTGTTTCGGTCATGCGGCAACCGCCTCCCGGACCCGGATGCAGGCGGCGCGATGGTCGGGTCCGACCCGCTCCAGCGGCGGCACCGTGCCGGTGCAGGCGGCGACCGCCAGCGGACAGCGGGGCGCGAACGCGCAGCCGGGCGGCAGCCGCGCCGGGTCCGGCACCGTGCCCGGGATGGCGACCAGCCGGCGCCGCGGCCCGTCGAGATCGGGCAGCGCCGCGAGCAGCCCGCTCGTATAGGGGTGCCGGGGTTCGGCGAAGAGATCGGCGGTGGCCGCCTCCTCGACGATGCGCCCGGCATACATGACCGCGATGCGGTCGCTGTTCTCGGCGACGACGCCGAGATCGTGGCTGATGAGCACCATGGACATGCCGCCGTCGCGCCGGAGTTCGCGCAGCAGGTCGAGGATCTGCGCCTGGATGGTGGCGTCGAGCGCCGTCGTCGGCTCGTCCGCGACCAGCATGTCGGGCTCGCCCGCCAGCGCCATCGCGATCATCACGCGCTGGTTGGTGCCGCCCGACAGCTGGTGCGGATAGTCGTCGAGCCGGCGCGCCGCATCGGCGATGCCGACGCGGTCGAGGAGCCGCTTCGCCTCGGCCCGCGCCGCCTGCCCCTCCAGGCCGCGGTGGAGGGCGAGCGCCTCGCCGATCTGCCGGCCGATGCGGTGGACCGGGTTGAGCGCGCTCGCCGGGTCCTGGAAGATCATGGCGATCCGCCGGCCCCGCACCGCCTCCAGCCGACGGACCGGCACGCCCAGCAGCGGCTCGCCCGCGAGCTCGACCGCGCCGCCGACATGGGCGCGCGGACCGAGCAGGCCGAGGGCGGCCAGCCAGGTCACGCTCTTGCCGGAGCCGGACTCGCCGACGAGCCCCACCGCCTGCCCGCGGCCGATCGTCAGATCGACCCCGTGCAGCACGCGCACGACCCGGTGGCCGAGATCGAAGTCGACCGTCAGCCCCCGGATCGAGACGAGCGTTTCCATGCCCGGATCAGGCCCGCTTGAGCTTGAAGTTGCGGCCCCGGAAATCCATCGCGAAGGACGGCGCCGGCTTCCACTCGATGTCCTTGCGCTTGCCGGTGAAGACGGCGGTCTGGTGCAGGACGGTGTAGCCCGGATCGTCGCGCTCGCAGATCTCCAGCATCCGGCGGAACATCTGGCGGCGCTTGGCGCGGTCGGTCGAGGTCTCGAGCTCGACCGAGAGCTTGTTCATCTCCTCGTTCGTCCACTCGCCGATCTGCTGCTGCTGGCCCTTGGGGCCATGCTGGTTGACGATCGACGACACCGGGTCGTTGAAGGGCGCGCTGTTCGACCAGTCGCGCACGCCGCGCGGGCTGTTGCGGTCGAAGATCTGGCCCCAGTTCTCCTTCATCTGGATTTCGACGTTGAGGCCGACGGCGCGCCACATCTCGACCAGCACCTGGGCGGTCGCGTTCTGGTTCGTGTAGTAGTTGTTGAGGACGCGATAGGGAATGACGCCGCCCTTGTAGCCGGCCTCGCGCAGCAGCTTCTTGGCGAGGTTCGGGTCATAGGCCGGCACCGACCAGTCGGCATGGAACATCTGGTCGTAGAATTCCCACTGCAATCCCTTCGGCACGCGGGTGCGGCCGGCCCACAGGGCGTCGACGATGAGCTGCCGGTCGATGGCGTGGCACATGGCGAGCCGCACCCGCGGGTCCTTCAGCTCGGGATGGTTCTTGTCGAAGCAGATGAGCCGGTGGTTGCCGATGAGGCCGCCGGCGATCTCGTAGCGGGCGTGCTTCTCGACCTCGGGCACCTGGTCCGGCGGGATGTCGCAGGCGAAGTCGTACTGCCCGGAGACGAGGCCGTTGATGCGGCTCGCCACCTCGGGCACGACGACGAGGCGGATCTGCTTGATCGGCGGCCGGCCCAGCCAGTGGTCGTCGAAGGCGGCCAGCGTCAGCGAGGTGTCGGGGCGGAACTCGACGACGCGGTAGGGGCCGGTGCCGACCGGGCTGCGCGCCCATTCCAGCCAGCTCTTGGCCTCGGTGAAGGCGCGGCGCGAGATGATCTGCGAGCCACCGCGGGCAATGCGGCCCTCGAGGGTCACGTCCGGCTGCTTGTTGATGAAGCGGACCGTGTACTTGTCGACCGCCTCGATCCGCTCCAGCGCCGGCCACAGGCGCTTGGCGACGGCCGGCACTTCCGGTGGCAGATCCTTGGTCTCGCCGCCGATGACGCTGGTGAACAGCTTGGCCTCCGGCGCGCCGGCCTTGCCGAACATGCGCTCGGCCCCGAAGGAGAAGACGACGTCGTCGGCCGTCATCTCGTCGCCGTTGTGGAACTTGACGCCGCGGCGCAGCGACAGCTCGACGGTGCGGTCGTCGATCCGCTTCCACTCCGTCGCCAGGCCCGGGATCTGCTGCAGCTCGCGCTGCAGGTCCTGTTCGATCAGGCACTCGAACAGGCTCGTCATCAGGCGCGTGCCGACGTTGGACTGCTCGCGCAGCGGCTCCAGCGTGTTGGCGTTGACGATCTGCTGCACGGCGACCGTGATCGACGGGCGGTTGTCCGCCTGGGCGACGGCAAAGCGCGGCAGGGCGCCGACGGCGCCGGCGGCGACACCGGCCTTGAGCACGGTCCGGCGGGTCATTCGGGTCATGTCGGTCTCCTCTCTGTCGATGGTGGCGCATGCCGACCGGCGGCCGGGCGGCGCGCCCGATCGGTCACCGGGGCGTCCGCTCCTCGAGCCCTTTCGGGGTGGCGCGGAAGTGCGTCAGCGTCCGTTCGGCGTAGCGCATCCGCCAGTTCAGCATCTTCTGCGCGTAGTCGCGGACGAGCGCCGCATAGGCCGGGTCTTCCGCCCGGTTCTGGAACTGCCCCGGGTCGCGCTTCAGGTCGAAGAAGAGCGGCGGCAGGGCCGGGAAATGGACGTACTTGTAGTCGTGGTCCTGGACCACGGCGAGCGAGCACT
>NZ_JAYSFE010000042.1:0-34502 GCF_041913585.1 Allostella sp. | reverse complement strand
CCCCCCCGGCGCCGCGACCGGCCGACGGCCCCGTCGCCATGGCGCCGCCGCCGGCCGCAGGCGGCCCGGCCCCGACGGCGCCACCGCCACGCGACGCCGCACGTCCGCGTCCGGCGCTGCCGATGCCGACCTTCGACATCGTCCGGGTGGACCCGCGCGGATCGGCGGTGATGGCGGGGCGTGCGGCACCCGGCGCCACCGTCACCATCCTCAACGGCGGCCGGCCGATCGGCAGCACGGTCGCCAACGCGCGCGGGGAGTGGGTGTTCCTGCCGGGGGCGGCGCTGGCGGCCGGGTCGCACTCGCTGGGCCTGCGGGCGGAGGTCGGAGGCGAGCGCATGGAGGGCGACCAGGTCGTCGTCGTCGCCGTCGAGCCGCGTCCGGCGGGCCCAGCGACGGCGCCGCGCGCCGAACCGCTGGTCGTGCTCAGCAGCCGCGCCGGCGATGCGCCGTCGCGGCCGCTGCAGCTGCCCGATCCGTCGCCCCCCACGACCAACTCCGCCGTCGCCAATCTCTCGGCCGTGCCGGCGACGCGGGCGACAACCCTGCCCCTCAAGCCCGGCGCGCCGCCGACCGTCGATGCCATCGACTATGGCGAACAGGGCCAGGTGCGCTTCAGCGGCCGGTCGGAGGCGGGGACGACCGTGCGGCTCTATCTCGACAACCGGCCGATCGGGGAGACGGTGGCGGGCGGCGACCAGGGCTGGCAATACACACCCCCGGCCGACGTCCCGCCCGGCAACTACGAACTGCGCGTCGACCGGGTGGGCCCGGACGGCCGCGTCGCGGGCCGGGTCGCCATCCCGTTCCAGCGCGCCACGGTCCCGGTCGCGGAACTGTCGGACGAGCGGGTGGTCGTCCAGCCCGGGAACAGCCTGTGGCGGATCGCCCGCAGCGAGTATGGGCGCGGCATCCGCTACACGCTGATCTACCGCGCCAATCGCGACAGCATCCGCAACCCCGACCTGATCTATCCGGGGCAGGTGTTCACGATCCCCCGGCAGGCGCCGGGCTGATCGCCGGCCGTCACCGCAAGGCGGCGAGGTCGGCGGCGATGCGGCCGATGACGCCGCTCCAGTCGCCCGCCGCCGTCTGGCGATAGAGGCGCAGGCTCGGATACCAGGGCGAGTCGGCGCGCTCCAGCAGCCAGTACCAGAAGAGCCCGCGGCCCTTCGGCACCATCATCCAGGTCGGTACGCCGAGTGCCGCCGAGAGGTGGGCGGCGGTGTTGCTGATGCTGACGACGAGATCGAGTGCCGCGATCTGCGCGGCGGCCGCGTCGAAGTCCCGCAAGGGGTCGATCTCGGGGTCGACCAGGATCGGCACCCCCGACTTCTCCCCGACCTCCGCCAGTTCGGCGCCGTGGTCGCCGTATTGGATGCTGACGAAACGGCAGCCGGGCGTCTGCAGGATCGGCGTCCAGCCGGCGAGCGGCAGGCTCTTCTCGGTGCCGATGCCGGGGTGCCGGCTGTGCCAGGACAGGCCGACCAGGAGCCGGCCGTCGCGGTAGCGCTCGCGCAGCGCCCGCGCCCGCGGCGCGTCGGCGAGGAGGTGGGCGATCGGCTCGCGCGGCAGGCTCGCCGGCCCGGCATGGAGGCGGCCCGGCAGGCTCCCGGTCGGGCATTGCAGGTCGGCGCCGACCGCCGCCGCGGCCGGCGGATCGCTGCGCGGAACGACGGTCACCGTCGGGAAGGCGCGGGCGAAGAGCGGCGCCAGCCGCGGCTCGCACTCGAGGAGCACGGTGCCGCCGGCGGCGGCCACCGCCGGCACCAGGCGGGAATACATGATCTCGTCGCCCGGCCCGTGATCGCCCCAGACGAGCAGCTTCCGGCCGGCCAGGGCCGATCCGTCCCACAGCGGTTGACGGTGCGGCCGCCGCCACTTGTCGAAGCGCGGCAACTGCCAGCGGCGGTCGAAGCCGGGCTGGCCGTCGCGGAACCGGCCCTCGGACATCAGCAGCCAGCCGAGGCTGAAGTCGGCTTCGGCGAATCCGGGCCGGGCGGCAGCGGCGGCGCGGAAATGCCGTTCCGCCTCCGCCAGGTCGCCCGCCACCTCGGCGACCGTTCCGGCGACGTGCAGGGCATCGGCGTTGCGCGGCGCGAGTTCGACGGCGCGGGCGGCGAGCGGGCGCGCGGCGTCGACGTCGCCCAGTTCCATCAGCACCAGCGCCAGATTGGCCAGCGCCTGGACGTCGTTCGGCTGGGCGGCGAGCAGGCGGCGGTAGGCATCGGCCGCCTCCGCCCGGCGCTCCTGGATGCGCAGCGCATTGCCGAGATGCAGCCATGCCTCGTGCAGGGTCGGCTGGCGCTCGAGCGCCTCCTCGGCGGCGGCGCGCGCCTCCTCGGCCTGGCCGGCGTCGAGGAGCGTCGCCGAGAGCGCGACGGCGAGGCGGCCCGAGCGCGGGATGGCGGCCGCCCCCTCGCGCGCGGCGGCGATCGCGGGCTCGGCGCGGCCGACGGCGCGGAGCACCGCGATCAGGGCGAGCCGCAGATCCTCGCGCGCGGGGGCGAGCCGGATCGCCTCGCGATAGGCCTGGATGGCCGGTTCGGCGCGCCCGTCGAGACGCAGGGTGGCGGCATAGTTGGCGCGGTACTCGACGCGGTGCGGCTCGAGCGCGATCGCCTGCCGCAGGGCCGCGGCCGCATCCTCGTTGCGGCCCTGGCCGCGCAGGAAGATGCCGTGGTTGTTGTGGAGCGCGGCGTCGTCCGGGGCGAGCGCGAGCGCCCGCCGGTAGGCGTCCTCGGCGGCGGCGGCATTGCCGGCGCGCTCCTCGACGAGGGCGCGGCGCCGCCACGCGACGACGTTGTCCGGGTCGCCGGCGATCGCCTCGGCGATCAGCGCCGAGGCGCCGGCGATGTCGGCGCGCAGCAGCCGAACGGCGGCGAGGTCGCTCTTGCCGTCCGGGGGCAGGGGGCCGAGCGCGGCGGCGCGGTCGAGGGCCGCCGCGGCCTCGTCGGCGCGGCTGCGGGCGACCAGCGCCTTCGCCAGCAGCAGCCAGCCGGCGGGATCGTCCGGGTTGCGGTCGGCCAGCGCCTGTGCCGCCTCGCAGGCGGCTGCCAGACTGCCCTCGGCCAGCAGGCGCCGGATCGCGGCCGGGTCGGCCGCGCCGGCCGGGGGCAGGCCGCTCATAGGATGCCGTGGCGCGCGAAGACCTCGGCCAGCTTCGTGCCGGCCCGGAGCTCGTCCCGGGTCCGGTCCTCGCCCTCGACCTTCTCCAGCGCCAGCTCCAGGCAGCGGCGCTCGATCTCGACGGGGACGACGACGATGCCGTCGGCGTCCCCGACCACGAGGTCGCCGGAGCGGACATGCACGCCGCCGCAGGTGACGGGGACGTCGATGGCGATGACCTTGCCGCGTCCCTTCGAGTCGAGCGGACCGATCCCGCCATGGAAGACCGGGAAGCCCAGGGTGCGGATCTGCTTGATGTCGCGCACCAGCCCGTCGGTCACGCAGCCGGCGGCGCCGCGCGCCTGCGCGGCGGTCGTCAGGAGTTCGCCCCAGGGCGCGATGCGCGGGCTGCCCTGGCAGGCCAGCACCGGCACCTCGCCCGGCGCCAGATCGTCGATCAGCGCGATCTCGAGCGCGTAGGGGTTTTCGCCCGGCTCGACCGAGTAGACCTCGGCATAGAGGCCGGTCCGGGCGCGCCCGAACAGGACGAGCGCCTCGTCGAGCGGCCGGATGCCGGGCCGGAAGGCCTGGTTCCGATGGCCCATCGAGTCGAGCGTATCGGAGAGGACGGCGGTGAACAGCCGCTCGCGCGCGCGGGCGAGCAGGGTGTCGTCGGCACGCATCGCTGGGTTTCTCCGGGTCGGGGACGGCGAGGTTTCAGACCGTCGAAGCCTGCCACCGACGCATGGTGCGCATCAACAGCGGCGCGAACCAGACGAGCAGCGTCACCACGCCCAGGGTGCCGGCGATCGGGCGGTCGAACAGGCCCCAGATGCTGCCGTCGGACTTGATCATCGAGCTGACGAAGGTGTCCTCGAGCATCGCGCCCAGCACCATGCCGAGGATCGCCGGCGCCACCGGGATGCCGTTGCTCTCCATGAGGTAGCCGACGACGCCGAACACCAGCATCAGGCCGACCCCGAAGGCGGTGTTGTTGATGGCGAAGGAGCCGACGATGCAGAAGAGCAGGATGATCGGCATCAGGACCGCGCGCGGGGCGCGCAGGATCTGCTTGGCCGTCTTGATGGCGGCCCAGCCGAACGGGATCATCATCAGGTTGGCCAGGAAGAAGACGATGAAGACGGCGTAGAGCTGCGGGGCGTTGTTCATGAAGATGGTGGGGCCGGGATTCATCCCCTTCATGAACAGCACGCCGATGACGATGGCGGTGATCGAATCGCCGGGGATGCCGAAGACGAGGGCGGGAATCCACGCGCCGCTGACGGCGGCGTTGTTGGAGGCGCCGCTCTCGACGATGCCTTCGGGATGGCCGGTGCCGAACTTCCTCGGCTCCTTCGAGAACTTCTTGCTCATCGCGTAGGAGATCCAGGCGGCGATGTCGGCGCCGGCGCCGGGCAGGGCGCCGATGAGGGTGCCGACGACGCTGCCGCGGAAGAACTGGCGCCGGTAGGTCACCGTCATCCGGCCCATGCCGGAGAAGACGTTGCCGATGGTGCGCTGGATCTCGAACGGTGCGGCGCCCGGGCTGGCGGCCCAGCGGATGATCTCCGACACCGCGAACATGCCGATCATCGTCGGGATGAAGCTGACGCTGCCGAGGAGTTCGGTCGAGCCGAAGGTGAGGCGCGGGTAGCCGGCCGGGTTGTCGAGGCCGACCAGGGAGACGGTGAGCCCGATGAAGAGCGAGATCAGGCCCTTGACCGGGTCGCCCGTGGAGATGAACACGGCGCAGGTCAGCCCGAGGCAGACCAGCCAGAAATACTCGAAGCTGGAGAAGCGCAGCGCGACCTCGGCCAGCGCCGGGGCGGCCAGCACCAGGACGATCGACCCGAAGATGCCGCCGAGCGCGGAAAACACGAGCCCGGCGCCCAGCGCCTGTTCGGCCAGCCCCTTGCGGGTCATGGCGTAGGCCTCGTCGGTGTAGGCGGCCGAGGCGGGGGTGCCCGGAATCCGGACGAGGCAGCCGGGGATGTCGCCGGAGAAGATTGCCATCGCCGTCGCGGTGACGATGGCCGCGATCGCCGGCACCGGCTCCATGAAGAAGGTGACCGGCACCAGCAGCGCCGTCGCCATGGTCGCGGTCAGTCCGGGGACGGCGCCGACGAAGAGGCCGAAGGCGGCGGATCCGGCGATGACCAGGAGGACATAGGGATCGAAGACGAGCCCGAATGCCGTCAGCAGCGCATCCATCAGGGGGATCTCACCAGGCGAAGGGGGTGAGGATGCCCCAGGGCAGCGGCACCCGCAGCAGCTTGTAGAAGGCGAAATGGACCAGCAGGGTGGCCACGACCGCAACGACGACGCCGAGGAGCCAGCCGACGCCCTGGCTGCGGAAGAGGGCCAGCAGCACCAGCGGGGCGACGATCAGGAAACCCAGCCAGTCCGCCGCCAGCAGGTAGAACAGGACGCCGCCGAGGACGACCGCCACTGCGGCCAGCCCACGCGGGTCGCGGAGCCCGGGTTCGATCTCGATCAGGCGCTGGGCCCGTCCGGCCGCGATGCCGCGGAAGACCAGGACGAGGGCGGTGAGACCAAGTCCCGCTCCGACCAGGGTGGGAAAGAACCCGGGCCCGAAGGCCTGCCCGGGCATCGCCGGCAGGCTTCGGGCATAGGCGACGAGGGCCAGCGCTCCGACGAGGAGCGCCAGCCCGACGATGCCGTCATGGAAACGCAAGGCGATGTGCCGCCGACGCCGGCTATTTCGCCAGGCCGACCGCCTTCATGACGCCGCCCAGGTCGGCGTCCGACTTGGTGAGGAAGGCGGTCGCCGCCGCACCCTCGGCCCAGAAGACGCCGAAGCCCTGCTTCGCCATGAAGTCCCGGAACTCCTTGCTCTCGTGCGCCTTCTTCAGCGCCGGCAGCAGCTTGTCCGTGACCTCCTTGGGCAGGCCCTTGGGGCCGACCACGGCGCGCCAGGCCGCCATCGACCAGTCGGAGCCGGTCGCCTCCTTCAGCGTCGGCACGTTCGGATAGACCGGGTTGCGCTTGCCGTCCATGATGACGAGCGAGCGCACCTTGCCGGCGTCCAGCATGGCGCGGGCTTCGGGGATGGAGCAGGGCACGACCTGGACGCCGCCGGCCACCATGTCCTGCAGGCCGGACGCCGCACCCTGGCTCGGGACCCAGGGCGCCGCCGCCGGGTCGATGCCGGCATCCTTCAGCATGCCGGCGATGGCGAGGTGCCAGATGCCGCCCTGGCCGGTGCCGGACGCCTTGAGCTTGCCGGGGTTGGCCTTGATGGCGTCGAGCAGGTCCTTGATCGTCTTGTAGGGGGCGTCGGTCGCGACCTGGACGCCGGCCGGGTCGATGTTGTAGACAGCGACCGGCGTATAGGACTGGTGGGTGAGCTGCGTCAGCCCCTGCCAGTGCATCATGTTGATCTCGACCGTCATGATGCCGAGCGTGTAGCCGTCCGGGGCTGCCGTCGCGATGGCCGTATGGCCGACCACGCCGCTGCCGCCGGTGCGATTGACGACGTTGACCGGCTGGCCCAGTTCCTTCTCCAGCAGACTGCCGATGACGCGGGCGGTCGCATCGGTGCCGCCGCCGGCACCCCACGGCACGATCAGGGTGATCGGCCGGGTCGGCCATGCGGCCGCGGCACCGGCGAAGGCGAACATGGCCGCACCGGCGGCGAGGGCGAACAGGGATCTGCGCTGCATTCCGGGGTTCCTCCTGGTTGGGCCGGCCCTTGATCGAGCCTTTGCCCGCATTTGTTGCGCGAGACCCTAACAGCACGTCGCCCGGCCGGGCAACGCTGCACGGAACGAGAGAAGCCGAAGCTGCGGATGGTCCTCTGCGGCAGACCGGCCGGAGACCCCGAGGTGGCACCATGAGCGACGTCCAGACCCGCCTCCGCAGCCGCGCCGCCGTCGGCGCCGAGATCCGCGCCCTGCTGGCGCTGGCCGCGCCGCTGACGCTGACCAATCTCGGCCAGATCGCGATGATGACGACCGACGTCCTGATGGTCGCGACGCTGGGGCCGCATCCGCTCGCCGCCTCCGCGCTGGGCGGCGCGCTGCTGTTCACGATCTGGATGTTCGGCGTCGGCGCCGTGACCGCCGTCGCGCCGATGGTGGCGCAGGCGCGCGGCCGCGGTCGCGACGTGCGCCAGGACTGCCGGCGCACGGTCCAGCAGGGCATCTGGCTGGCGCTCCTGCTGTCGCTCCCGGCGATCGGCCTATTGCTGCTGGCGGGCCCGGTCCTGCGTGGCATGGGCCAGGACCCGGCGCTGGTGGCCGACACCGAATCGTACCTGGCACCGCTGATGTGGTGCCTGCCGCCCTCGCTCGCCTTCATCGTGCTTCGGACCTTCCTGGCGGCGCTGGAGCGGACTCGGCCGGCGGTGGTCGTGACCTTCCTCGCGATCTTCTTCAACGCCGGCGCGAACTGGGTGCTGATCCACGGCAAGTTCGGGTTTCCGGCCTTGGGCCTGTTCGGGGCCGGGCTCGCCTCGACCCTGGCCGCCCTCTTCATGGCGGTGGCGCTCGGCCTCGTCGTCGCCCTCGATCCGGGCCTCCGGCGCTACCGCGTGTGGACGCGGATCTGGCAGTCGGACTGGGGACGGCTCCGGGAACTGCTGGCGATCGGGCTGCCGATCGGCGCCATGATGACGCTCGAGTGCGCGCTCTTCTCGGGCGCGACGCTGGTGATGGGTCTGATCGGGGCCGACGCCGTCGCCGCCCACCAGATCGCGCTGCAATGCGCGTCCGTCACCTTCATGGTGCCGCTCGGCCTGGGACAGGCGGCGACGGTGCGCGTCGGCCTCGCGGCGGGGCGCGGCGACCCGGCCGGCATGGCCCGGTCCGGCTGGACGGCGCTCGGCGTCGGCTCGCTCTTCATGGCCCTGATGGGCGTGCTCTTCCTGCTGCTGGCGGAGCCGATCGTCGGCCTCTTCCTCGACCGCGCCGACCCGGCGACGGCGGGGACCGTGGCGCTGGCGGCGGGGTTTCTCTTCTATGCCGCCGTGTTCCAGCTCGCCGACGGCGCCCAGGTCATCGCCGCGGGGGCGCTGCGCGGGTTGAAGGACACCCGCCTTCCGATGCTGATCGCCGGCTTCGGCTACTGGGCCGTCGGCTTTCCGCTCGGTCTCGTCTGCGCCTTCGTCCTCGGCTGGAACGGCGACGGCGTCTGGATCGGGCTGACCGGTGGGCTCGCCACCGTCGCGGTGCTGCTCGTCCTGCGCTTCCGCGACCGCTCGCGGCGCGGCTCAGCCCGGCACGATCTCGCCCGTCCGGGGGCGCACCCGATGGCGGTAGAGATGCCATAGCAGCAGGGCGGCGGCGCTGCGCCAGGGGCGGAACTCCTCGCCCATCGGGCGCAGCGTCCGGCCCGCCGGCCGCGCCTCCAGGCCGCGCAGGTGCTGGTAGCCGGCCTGGATCGCGATGTCGTCCGCGGGCCAGACGTCGGGGCGGCCCTCGGCGAAGAGGAGGTAGATCTCGGCCGTCCAGCGGCCGACGCCGCGCACCGCCGAGAGCGCGCCGATCGCCGCCTCGTCGTCGAGCGCCGCCAGCCCGTCGAGGTCGAGCGCGCCGTCCGCCAGCCGCCGGGCGAGGTCGCGGCAATGGGCGATCTTCGAACGGCTGAACCCGGCCTGCCGCAGCGCGCCGTCGTCGAGCGACAGCCAGGCGGACGGGGTGAGGGGGGTGGCCAGCGGCTCGACCCGCCGCCAGATGGCGGCCGCCGCATGGGTCGAGACCTGCTGGCCGGTGATGATCTGCAGGAGCGTGGCGAACCCGGCCGGCCGGACGCGCGGCGGCGGCATCCCGGCCGCGGCCACCAGCGTCGCCAGCGCCGGCTCGCGGGCGACCAGCGCGGCCAGCCCGTGGGCGATCTCCGGCGGATGGCCGGTCATTCGGCGGGCGCCGGATGGACGGCGACGCGGGCCGCGCGCCGCCGCTGCCGCCAGGCCGAGACGTTGCCGCGGAGCATCAGCGCGCAGGGGGTCACCAGCAGGGTCAGGACGGTCGAGAACCCGAGCCCGAAGCAGATTGCCGTCGACAGGCCGATCCACCATTGGGTGGCCGGCGCGTCGACCGTCACCTCGCGCTGGAAGAGGTCGATATTGACGCCCATCATCAGCGGCAGCAGCCCCAGCACCGTGTTGAAGGCGGTCAGCAGGACCGGCCGCAGCCGTTCGCGGCCGGTCTGCAGCAGGGCCTCCATGACCGACGGGCTCGTCTTCACGAGCTGGTCGAAGGTGTCGATGAGGACGATGTTGTTCTGGACGACGATCCCGGCGAGCGCGACCACGCCGATGCCGGTCATGACGATGCCGAAGGGCTGTCCGGTGACGATCAGCCCGACGAACACGCCGATCGTCGACATGACCACGCCGGTCAGGATGACGAAGGTCGTGTAGACGCTGTTGAACTGGGCCAGCAGGATCACGAAGATCAGGAAGATCGCCGCCAGGAACGCCTTGGAAAGGAAGGCCTGGGCCTTCTGCTGCTCCTCGTCCTGGCCCTTGAAGCGCACCGAGACGCCGAGCGGCAGCGGCTCGCGCAGGGCAAGCGCCCGGAACTCGCGCAGCTTGTCGTCGGCCAGCACGCCGGGCTGGACGTCGGCCTTCACCATCATCGAGCGGCGGCCGTCGACGCGATGGATCTCGCTGACGCTCGGTGCCGGCTGGCGGGTGACGAAGTTCTCGATCGGCACCAGACCCGACTGGGTCTGGACGCGGACCAGTCCGAGCTGGGCGATGCCGCGCTCGGCCCGCGGGTAGCGGGCGACGATGTCGATCTCGTCGTCCGAGTCATCGGGGCGGTACTCGCCGAACTTGAGCCCGTTGGTGACGAGCCGGATCGAGCTGCCGACCGCCTGGACGTCGGCGCCGAACTTGGCCGCCTGCGCCCGGTCGACCAGGACCTGCCATTCGACGCCCGGCAGCGGCCGGCTGTCCTCGATGTCCTTCAGCCCGTCGATGCGTTCGAGCAGCGCCCGGACCCGGCGCGCGGCCGGCTCCAGCAGCACCGGGTCGCGGGCGGTCAGCTGCACCTGGATCGGCTTGCCGATCGGCGGCCCGGCCTCCTGCCGGCGCGTCTCGACGACGATGCCGGCGAGGTCGCGGGTCCGGGCCATGATGTCGGCCAGGATCGCCGAAGCCTTGCGCCGCGCCTTCCAGTCGGCGAACTCGAGCTGGATCATGCCGATCACGTCCTCGGCCGCGTCCTTGCCGAGTTCGCGGGTGCGGGTCGAGCTGTAGATGGTGGCGAACTCCGCCCGCTCGGCCTGGAGCGCCAGGACCCGGTCCTCGACCTCGCGGATCAGGCGGTCCTTTTCGTCGGTCGAGAGGTTGCCGCGGGCCGAGACCGTGACGATGGCGAGGTCGGGCTCGACCTCGGGGAAGAACTCGACGCCGTTGCCGTGGGTCGCATACCACCATTGCACACCGACCAGCGCCGCGACCGTGGCGAGCAGCACCACGGCCGGCCGGCGCAGCGACCAGCCGAGCATGCGGACATAGAGCCTGGTCCCGGCATCGTCGGGCGGCGGCTCGTCGACGGTACCGACCGGGCCGGCGCGGCGCCCGAACCAGGCGCCGAGCACCGGGATGAAGACGAGCGCCATCAGGACCGACGCCGACAGGACGACGAGCTGGGTGATCGGCAGGAACTTCATGAACTCGCCGACGACGCCCGGCCAGAAGAGGAGCGGCAGGAAGGCCGCGATCTGGGTGGCGATGGCGGAGATGATCGGCCACGCCATCCGGGTCGCCGCCATCCGGTAGGCGGCGGCGCGGTCCATGCCCTCGGCCATCCGCCGGTCGGCGAATTCGGTCACCACGATGGCGCCGTCGACGACGTTGCCCGCGGCGAAGATGAGGCCGAAGAGGACGACGATGTTGATCGTCAGCCCCATGCCGGCGAGCAGCAGGATGGCCGCGAGAAAGGAGCCGACGATCGACACGCCGACCAGGATGGTCGAGCGCATGCCGAGCGAGGCGAGCACGATCACCATCACCAGGAGCACGGCGATGCCGAGATTGTTCTCGAGGTCGGCCAGCATCATCTTGATGTTGTCCGACTTGTCCTGGGTGAAGCCGACGGTGACGTTGGCGGACCAGCGCGCGCGCTCCTCGTCGGTCGCCTTCCGCACCTCGTCGATCGTGTCGATGATGTTCTGGCCGATGCGCTTGGAGACCTCGAGCGCGATGGCGGGCTTGCCGTTGACCCGCGCGTAGGATTGCCGGTCCTTGTAGGTGCGGCGGACCTCGGCGATGTCGCGGACGCGGACGACGGCGTCGCCCTCGACCTTGACCGGCATGTCGAGGATCTCGCGCACGCTCTCGAAGAGGCCCGGCACCTTGACGGCGAAGCGGCCCTGGCCGGTGTCGATCTGGCCGGCCGCGATCAGCTGGTTGTTGCGCGCGATCGACTGCGCGAGGTCGCTCGCCGACAGGCCGTAGGTCTCGACCCGCAGCGGGTCGATGACGATCTCGACCAGTTCCTCGCGGTCGCCGGCGATGCGCACCGACAGGACCGCCGGGATCGTCTCGATCCGGTCGCGGAGGTCGCGGGCGAGGCGCAGGAGCGTGCGCTCCGGCACCTCGCCCGACAGGGTGACGACGAGCACCGGGAAGAGGCTGACATTGACCTCCTTCACCAGCGGCTCGTCGGTGTCCTGCGGCAGCTCGGACTTGGCCCGGTTGACGCTCTCGCGCACGTCGGTCAGTGCCTTCTGGGCGTCGAAGCCGGCGTCGAACTCGAGGATGACGTAGGCGCCGCCGAGATAGGCGGTCGAGCGCATCTCCTTGACGCCCTCGACCGAGCGCAGCTCCTTCTCCATCGGCCGCAGCAGCAGGCGCTCGGAATCCTCCGGCGACACGCCCTCCAGCGTCATCGAGACGTAGATGATCGGGATGTTGACGTCCGGCTCGGCTTCCTTCGGGATCGACTGCCACGCCATGGCGCCGAAGAGCAGGATCAAGATCAGCAGCGCGACCGTGACCCGGCCGCGCTGGATCGCCGCCTCGATCAGGGTCTTCATGATGCCGGCCGCGCCTCGCCCGCGACCGGCCGGACCGTCTGGCCGGTGCGCACGAACTCGTGGCCGACGGAGATGAGACGGGCCCGTTCCGGCAGGTCACCCACCCACATGCCGTCCGGCCCGTCCTCGAGGATGCGGACCGGGTGGAAGGCGACGCGGTCGGCGGCATCGACCGTCTTGACGCCGACCATGCCCTGCTCGTCTAGGGCCAGCAGCGCCGGCGTGATGCGGTGGGCCATGACCTCCTCGACGGCCAGCAGGACCTCGGCCGTGAGGCCGCCGATCACGGCAAGGTCGGGATTTGCGGCCTCCAGCTCGACGCGGAAGGTGCGGGTCGCCGGGTCGGCATTGGCGGCGAGGTAGCGCACGCGGGCCTCGACCTCCCGGCCGTTCGCCAGCCGGGCGCGGCCGGTCTGGCCGAGGCGGACATGGGCGCGGTCGATCTCGGTCAGGTGGGCGACGACGACGACCGGGTCGAGGTCGACCACCGTCGCCACCGGATCGCCTTCCTTCAGGTAGTCGCCGAGTTCGACGCGGCGGGCCTCGAGCACGCCGGCGAACGGCGCGCGCACGCCGGTGCGCCGCATCTCGACCTCCATCCGCATCACCTGGGCGCGGGCGGCATCGAGCTGGGCGCGGGCGACGGCGTGCTGGTTGTCGGCGCGGAAGCCGCGCTCGGCCAGCGTCCGCGAGGCCCGGAACTCGACCTCGCGCTGGGCGAGCAGGGCCCGGGCTTCGGCGAGGCGGGCGGGGCGGTCGTCCTCGGCCAGTTCGACGATGCGCTGGCCTTCGCTGACCCGACGGCCGCGGTCGACGTCGATGGTCGCGACCCGCCCCATCGTCTCGGCCTTGAGCACGACCTGGCGGTTCGGTTCGGTGCGGCCGCGCAGCACCACCCGCCGCGCCCGGGCGGCGGCGACGGACTCGACCACGCGCACCGCCGTCGGCGCCGGCTCGGCCGCCGGCGGCGGCGGCCGGTCGGCCGCGGGTGAGGGACCGCCGCCGGCCATCTGGCCGGAGACGACCCAGGCCGCGGCGCCGGCCATGACGGCCAGGGCCATCCAGTAGGAACTGCGCATTTCGGTGCTCCGCTACGCGATCTTCGGTCCGCCGCCCGTCAGTTGGTCGACGAAGGCCGCGCGATGGTTTTCCAGGTAGCGAACGGCCGCTTCGTATACGGCGACGCCGAGCCCATGGACGAAACGCTCGCCCGCGCCGGCGCATTCCGGCCGCTCCTTCGGCTCGGCCAGTTGCGCCAGCAGGCGTCGGTGATAGGCGAGGTAGCCGTCGAGCACGGCCACCGCCTCCGCCGGCGGCACGAGATGGGCGAAGAAGAGGACGACGAGGGCGTCCGACCGCAGCACGTCCTCGCGCGGGGGCTGCCGCAGCGCCCGCACCAGGCGGTCGCGCCCCTGGTCCGTCAGGGCGTAGATCCGGCGGTCCGGTCGGCGCTCCTGCGGCTGTTCGGTCGCCGCCACGGCGCCCTCCTGCTCGAGCCGGCGCAGGGCCGGATAGATGGAGCCGAAGCTCGCCTCGTGGAAATGGGCGAACGGGCCCTCCTCGAAAGCCTTGCGGATGTCGTAGCCGGTCGCCGGTGCGCGGGAGAGGGCGGCCATGCAGAGCGTGGGGACGTCCAAGTCGGTGGCGCTCCTGCGAGGAGGATGGGGCGGTCCTATGACGGGCCGCAATATTCCGGGCCGATATGGCAGCATCATGGCAGGACGGCAACCGATGGCTGCGGACTTGACAGCGCGCCGCCCTTTCGCCGCATTTGGCGGAATTCGAAACGGCAACGACCCACGAGGGGGCTCACTCATGCGCGCTATCCCGACCTTCGCCGCGGCGCTGCTCGGCGCCGCCATCCTGGCGCCGGGCCTCGCCTCGGCACAGGCGCCGCAGTTCTTCCGGATCGGTACCGGCGGCGCCGGCGGCACCTATTTCCCGATCGGCGGCATCATCGCCACGGGCATCTCCAACCCGCCCGGCTCGCGGCCCTGCGACAAGGGCGGCGCCTGCGGCGTGCCCGGCCTCGTCGCCATCGTCCAGGCCTCGGACGGCTCGGTCGGCAACGTCAACGCCGTCAACTCCGGGCAGATGGAGTCGGGCATCGCCCAGTCGGACGTGACCCACTGGGCCTATACCGGCACCGGCCTGTTCGAGGGCAAGCCGAAGGTCGAGTCGCTGCGGGTGATCGCCAACCTCTTCCCCGAGCACATCCAGGTCTTCGCGAAGGCGTCGAGCGGCCTCGGCAAGATCGAGGACCTGAAGGGCAAGAAGGTGAACTACGGGCCGCCGGCTTCGGGCACGCTGGTCGGCGCGCGGCTCTTCTTCGAGGTCTACGGCCTGAAGGAGAAGGTCGACATCCAGCCGGAATACCTGAACCCGCAGCCGGCTGCCGACCGGATCCGCGACGGTCAGCTCGACGCGGCCTTCCTGATCGCCGGCACCCCGACCGCGGCGCTGGTCGAACTCGCCTCGACGGCGGGCATGACCCTGCTGCCGGTCGAGGGCGCGATGCGCGACAAGGTGCTGAAGGCGATCCCGTTCTGGTCGGCGACGACGGTGCCGGCCGGCACCTACAAGGGCATCGACAAGGAGACCCAGACCGTCGCCGTCGGCGCCTGGTGGATCACCAACGCGAAGCAGCCCGAGGATCTCGTCTACAAGATCACCCAGGCGCTGTGGAACAAGAACACCCGCGAGCTGCTCGACAACGGCCACGCCAAGGGCAAGTCGATCGTCCGCGACAACGCCGTCAGCGGCGTCAGCGTGCCGTTCCATCCGGGCGCGGAGAAGTTCTACAAGGAAGCCGGCCTGCTGAAGTAGGCGCAAGGCGTCCGGACGACGACGGGGCCGGGGGGCGACCTCCGGCCCCGTTGCGCTTGCCGGGCATGAACAGGGGCGGCACATGACGACGGACAAGCTCGACCTCAAGGCGACGGCCGAACTCGAGGCGAAATACGACCCCGAGATGCACTTCCGATCGGTGGTGCAGCCGGCCCGGCTGATCGTCGGCGCCCTGCTGCTGGCGATGTCGCTGTGGCATGTCTACATCGCCGGGACCGGCATGCCGCAGACCCACTGGCTGGCGGCCGTCCATCTCGCCTTCGTGCTGTCGATCTGCTTCATCGTCTACGGCGCCACCAAGCATGGCCACGGGACGGCGCCCGTCAGCCGCTGGTACGCACCGGGCGGCGTGCCGCTCTACGACTGGGCGCTCGCCGCGGTCGCGGTCGTCGCCTCCCTCTACATCCCCTGGACGCTCGACGACCTGGCGTTCCGCGTCGGCAACCCGACCGACTGGGACATGGTCTTCGGCACCATCCTCATCTTCGTCGTCATCGAAGCCGCGCGGCGCTCCATGGGCTGGCCGCTGACGGTCATCGTGCTGGTGTCGCTCCTCTACGCGCTCTACGGCTATGTCGTGCCGGGCCTGCTGGCGCATCCGGGGTCGACCTGGGGGGGCATCGTCAGCCATCTCTACCTGCTCGACCAGGGCGTCTTCGGCATCCCGATCCAGGTGATGGCGACGCTGGTGTTCCATTTCGTGCTGTTCGGGGTGATCTCCACCCGGATGGGGCTGGGCCAGCTCTTCATCGACATCGGCTACTGCATCGCCGGCAAGTCGCCGGGCGGCCCGGCCAAGGTCAGCGTCATCTCGTCGGCGATGATGGGCACCATCTCGGGCTCCTCGGTCGCCAACACGGTGACCACCGGCTCGCTCACCATCCCGGCGATGAAGCGGATCGGCTACCGGCCCTATTTCGCCGGCGCGGTCGAGGCCGCGTCGAGCACCGGCGGGCAGATCACCCCGCCGATCATGGGCGCCGCCGCCTTCGTCATGGCCGAGTTCCTGGCCATCCCCTATCTCGACATCTGCATCGCCGCCGCGGTGCCGGCGCTGATGCACTATGTCGGCGTCTTCACCATCGTGCATTTCGAGGCCCGGCGGACGGGCCTGCGCGGCCTCTCGGCCGAGGAACTGCCGAGGCTCGGCCGGGTGCTGGCGCAGGGGTGGCCGACGCTGATCCCGCTCTTCGTCCTGGTGGCGATCATCTTCGAGGGCTACACGCCCTATCTCGCCGCCTTCTGGGGGATCATCGCGGCACTCGTCGTCGGCGTCGTCAACCCGCGCAACCGCATGAGCCTGCGGGACGTGCTCGACACCCTGATGGAGGGGGCCCGCTACTCGATCGCCGTCGGCGCGGCGGCGGCCGCGGTCGGCATCTTCGTCGGGGTCATCACGCTGTCCGGCCTCGGCTTCAAGATCTCCTACGCCGTGACCCAGGCGGCGGCCCAGTTCGCCGAGGACGTGCTGCCGCTCTTCCAGTTCCTGCCGCCGGACGCGGTGACGCTGAAGGACCTGACGCTGTTCTTCACCCTCGTCTTCGTCGGCCTCGCCTGCGTCGCCATGGGCACCGGCATTCCGACCACCGCGCTCTACATCATCCTGGCGGCGATCGCGGCGCCGGCGATCGTCCTGCTCGGCGTGCCGCCGCTGGCCGCGCACCTCTTCGTGCTCTACTACGGCGTGCTCGCGGACCTGACGCCACCCGTCTGCGTCGCCGCCTATGCCGCGGCGGGGATCGCCGGCGCCAACCCGTTCCGCACCGGCGTGCAGGCCTTCCAGATGGGCAATGCCAAGGTCCTGGTGCCGTTCGTCTTCGTCTACTCGCCGGTGATGCTGATCGTCGCCAAGCCGGGCTTCGACTGGGTCGACTTCGCGGTGACGACGGGAAGCTGCCTCGCCGGCATCTTCTTCCTCGGCATGGCGATCGCCGGCTTCGCCTTCGCCCGGCTGGGGGTCGTCTCGCGCCTGCTGCTGGCGGCGGCCGCGGTGATGATGATCTCGCCCAACGTCGCCGCGACGGTGCTCGGGATCGCGGTCGCGACGCTGCCGCTCGGCGTCAACTGGCTGGCGGCCCGCCGAGCGGGAAGCGCCGCGCCAGCGTGAACGGCGCGCCCGGCGCCGGCTCGACGAAGCGCGCGAGGTCGGTGAAGGGCAGCGGCGCCTGGCAGTGCGGGGCGACGAGCGGCGCCAGCGCCCGTTCGAGTGGCGCCTGCTCGTCCGGCGGCAGCGGCCCGGTCAGGGTCAAGTGGAACTGGAACCGGTCGAGGACGTGGGGATAGCCCCAGCGCGCCAGGAGTTCTTCCTGGCGCGGGTCGAGCCGGCCGCGCCGGCGGCGCTCCAGTTCGGCAGCGGTCGGCGCCGCGCGGAAGGCGTCGAGCCCGGTCACGCAGGCGGCCGCGACGGCGTCGAGGGTGGGCGAGGGAGCGCCCGGGACGAGCGCCAGGAAGCGCCCGATGGCCCGCAGCCGGAGCGCCGGCAGCGCGAACGGGCGCAGCCCGCGGGCGAGGTCGTCGAGACGGGTGTCGAGATCGTCCACGTCGCGCCCCGCGGCCAGCCGGAACGGCGGCTTCAGGGTGCCGTGGAAACCGTAGCGGGCCGGCTCGGCGACGACCGTTTCCAGGCGGCCGGAATCGACGCTGGGCAAGACCGGCCGCGGGCCGGGCAGCCGGCCCTCGGGACAGCGGCCGAGCCACGCCGCTGCGAACCGGGCGAGCGGATGGTCGGCCGGCGGCGCGAAATAGATGGCGTGGCGGTGCATCGGCGCCGGACCCTATACGCGCCCTGTCGGCACCGCCACCCGTCAGTCGCGCCGAAAGCGGGACCTCGGCTCGTGCACCAGCCGCTCGATGTCGCGCCGGCGGATGCCGATGTCGGACAGCATGCGGTCGTCGAGGCCGTGCAGCCACTGGGCGCTGCGGGCGAGTTCGCGCCGCCGCGCGGCGGCGGCGGCCAGGGCGACGAACGCCCGGGCGATCCAGGACCGCATGGCGAATGGGCCGCGGTCCGGGTGCTTCACGGCGACGTCGTGGGCGGAATCCGGGAAGATGGGAGTGTGCGTCTCCATCGCGTGGTCCTCCTGTGCCGGTGGGTCGCGGTGGGGGGTGTTCCGGTTCTGTACCGGCCCTGGCCTTCTCACGCCGGCCGCGGCGCACTATGCTGGGCCCGTTCTCCCGGTGGCCCCGGCCGACGCCGCGCCCTCGATCCCCTGTTGCGCGCCCCGTGCCGGGTTCGCTACAGGGTCCGGCATCCTCGGCCTCGCCCACCGTCCTTTCGCCATCGCCCGCGTCCCACAGGAGCCGACACCATGGCCGCCCATCCGCTGTTCGCCGAGGGCTTCAAGACGACGCCCTACTGGTGGGAAGCCGCGAGCCCGGCCCGTTTCGACGCAGCCCTGCCCGACCGCGCGGACGTGGTCGTGGTCGGCGGCGGTTATGCCGGGCTCAACTGCGCCCTGACGCTCGCCCGCGCGGGGACGGGCGTGGTGGTGGTCGACGCGGCCGAGATCGGCTGGGGGGCGAGTTCCCGCAATGGCGGGATGGTCTCCGGCGGCATGAAGGTCTCCGACCCCAAGATCGAGAAGCTCTACGGGGCCGAGGTCGCGCGCGGCATCCGCGAGGACGGGTGGAGCTCCTTCGCCCATATCGAGGACCTGATCCGCCGCGAGGGCATCGACTGCGACTATGTCCGGTCGGGACGCTTCGTCGGCGCCCACACTCCCGACGACTATGCCGCGATGGCGGCGCGTGCGCCGAAGCTGCGCGAGGTCACGGGCGCCGTCGTCGAGATGATCCCCCCTGAACGCCAGCGCGAGGAGATCGGCAGCGACTACTACTACGGCGGCATGGTCGTCGAAGGGACGGGCGCGCTGCACCCGGCCAAGTATGTCCGCGGCCTGGCGCAGCGCGTCGCCGAGGCAGGTGCGACGCTGTGCTCGCATGCGCGGGTCGAGGGCATCGTCCGCGAGGCAGGCGGCTTCGTCGTCAAGACGACGCGCGGCACCATCCATGCCCGCGAGGTGATGGCCGCGACCAATGGCTACACCGGCACGGTCACGCCGTGGCTGCGCCGGCGCCTGATCCCGGTCGGCAGCTACATCATCGCGACCGAGCCGCTGCCGCCCGAGGTGACGCGGCGCCTGTCGCCGAAGGGCCGCATGTTCTCGGACAGCAAGAAGGTGCTCTACTATTTCCGTCTGTCTCCGGACGGGACGCGGGTGCTGTTCGGGGGGCGGGCGAGCTTCCGGCAGACGACGCCGGAGGCGGCGGGCCCCGTCCTGCATCGCTTCATGACCGGCGTCTGGCCGGAGCTCGCCGAGACGAAGATCACCCACAGCTGGACGGGCAACGTCGCCTTCACCTTCGATATGGTGCCGCACATGGGCGTGCACGAGGGGGTCCACTACGCGATGGGGTGCCAGGGCAGCGGCGTCGCCATGGCAAGCTATCTCGGCAACCAGGTGGCGCTGAAGATCCTCGGCCGGACCAATCGGCCCTGCGCCTTCGATGGGCTGCCCTTCCCGACCCGGCCGCTCTACCGCGGCAGTCCCTGGTTCCTGCCGATCGTCGGTTCCTGGTATCGCCTGTCCGACCGGATGGCGCGCTGGCGCGCCCGTCCGCAATAGCCGAGAGAAAGAGGGGTCGCCCCGCGATGGATGTCCTGCAGTCCGTTTCGTCGAGCTTTGCCGCCGACTATAGCGATGCCCGGCGCAGGTTCGCCGATGCCGTCGCCGCGACCGGCGGCCGCCTCCGCGGCTACCAGAACCCCAACCGCGGCCCGCGCGGCGAGGAGCTGGCGACCGATACCGCCTGGTATGGCGCGGCGGACGCGCCGACGGTGATGGTCGCCATCTCGGGCACGCACGGGGCCGAAGGCTTCTGCGGGTCGGGATGCCAGGTCGACTGGCTGCGCTCGGGGGCCCTCCGGTCAGTCCCGGACAATGTCGCGGTGCTGCTGGTCCATGCGATCAACCCGCACGGCTTCGCCTGGATCCGCCGGGTGACCGAGGAGGGCTGCGACCTCAACCGCAACTACATCGATTTCACGAAGCCGCTGCCGGAGAACCCCGGCTACGACGAACTGGCCGACGCCTACATTCCGGCCGAACTCTCGGGCCCGGTCTTCGAGGCGGCGGAGGAGCGGGTTCGTGCCTACCGCGAGAAGCACGGCGTCTATGCCGCGTCGGTCGCGCGCTCGGGCGGCCAGTACCGGCATCCGGGCGGGCTCTTCTACGGGGGCAGCGGACCGACCTGGTCGCGCCGGACCGTCGAGACGATCGTCGCCGACGAACGGCTGGCCGACCGCCGTCTGGTCGCGGTCGTCGACTACCACACCGGGCTCGGCCCCTACGGCTATGGCGAGCTGATCTGCGACCACACGGTCGACAGCATCAACGTCCGCCGGGCCAAGGCATGGTGGGGCGAATCGGTGACCGAGCCGCAGCTCGGGACCTCGGCGTCGGTGCCCAAGCACGGCCTGGGCGAGATCGGGTGGGAGCGGATGCTGGGCGACCGCGTCTCCTTCGTCGCCATCGAGTACGGCACCTATCCGCCGGAGTCCGGGCGGGCAGCGCTCCGCGACGACCACTGGCTGCACAATCGCGGCGCGGTCGACTGGGACGCGGCCGAGACCAAGCGGATCAAGGCGGCGCTGCGCCGGCAGTTCTATCCCGACACCGACGAGTGGCGGGAAATGGTCCTGTGGCGCTCGCGCATGGTCATGCGCCAGGGCATCGAGGCGCTGGCAAAGGGCTGACGAGGCGGGAGGCGCCTGGCTTCCGGGCGCCTCCCGTCGCGCTCGATCAGGCGGGCTCCGGCTCCCGGCGGGGGATCCAGCTCCGCGCCTCGCCGGCATATTCGGGGCCGGGATTGCCGCGCACGGTGGTCCGCCACATCAGGCGGCGGTGGTACTCGGCATCGAACCAGGTCGCCGCGTGGACGAGGCAGCGATTGTCCCAGATGACCATGTCGCCGTCGTCCCAGTCGTGGGCATAGGTGAAGCCCGGGCCGGTCAGGTGGTGCATGAGTTCGCGCACCAGATCGGCGCCCTCGCTGTCCGGCCCCTTCCCGAGACCGACGACGGGACCCTCGATCCAGTCCATCTGGCCGTGCTCGCAGAGATAGAGCGCCGGCTTGCCGGTGACCGGATGGATGCGCACCAGCGGCTGGCGCTGCGGCTGCTCGTGCGGCTTCAGCGGCTTCGGCGGCCGGCCGTCGCGGATCGCTTCGGGCGAGCGGTTGCTGCCGGGCATGACATGCAGCCCGTCGCGCCCGGCGATGCGCCGCTTGGTCTCCTCCGGCAGCGCCGCATAGGCGCCGGTGCCATTGGCGAACAGGGTCTGGCCCTGACCCTTGGGCACGGCGATGGCGGCGAAGAAGAGCGAGATGTCGGGTGGCGGCCGGCGATAGCTCTGGTCGGTGTGCCAGCCCTTGCGATGCGGGTACTGCATCGGCAGGCCGCCGTCCGCCGTCCGCGGCGGATCGGGGAGGGGCGGCGGCGGCTTGCTCGCCGGCGGCATGTTCGAGACGACGAGGATCTCCTTCACCGTCGGATGCACCTTGCTCCGCTCGGTCAGGGTCTCGTGGTAGTTCTCGACCTCCGGGCCGAAGAGGCGGCTGAGGCGGACCAGCAGTTCCGGCTCCTGCGCGATGGCATGGAGGCCCGGCACCAGGAGCAGTCCGTCGTGGCGGCCGAGCGCATCGGGGATGGCGTCCGGCTCGGCCTCGGCGGCGGCGATGAAGGCGCGGGTATAGTCGGGACCGGCCGCGCCGCGCAGGCGCACCAGGCCGCCGAAGGGAGACTGGGGCAGGGGAAGGATGTCGAAGCCGGCGGTCATCGGCGGCAGCCCTCGTGACTGGTGGGGGCTTCCAGACTGCGGCACCGCGGCCCGAATCTCAAGCCGGGCGGAACCCCGCTAGCCGGAGAGGGTGAGGGGGTTGAAGCGGGTGTCGCGGTCGTAGACGTCGATGCCCTCGGCGCGCTTCAGCCAGCCGACGACGACATAGGTGACGGGCGTGGCGGCGGCCTCGTAGGCCGACTTGAACAGCCATTGCGTCAGGATCGCGGTCACGATCAGGCTCGGCGGCAGGATGCCGGCGAAGGCGAGGGTGACGAAGATGGCGCTGTCCAGGAACTGCCCGATCACCGTCGAGCCGATGGTGCGGACCCACAGCATCCGCCCGTCCATGGCGACCTTGAGCCGGGCCAGCACGTAGGCGTTGACGAACTCGCCCGCGAGATAGGCGACGAACGACGCCAGCAGGATCCGCGGCGTCATGCCGAGAATGCGCTCGAACGCCTCCTGGCCGTCCCAGAAGTGCGCTGCCGGCAGCACGCCGGCCAGCGCGATCGCCAGCACCGCCAGCAGGTTGCACAGGAACCCGAGCCAGATCGCGCGCCGGGTGCGGGAATAGCCGTACACCTCCGTCAGGACGTCGCCCAGGATGTAGGTGACGGGGAAAACCACCACCCCCGCCGGCAGGATCATGCCGCCGATCGAGACGAGCTTCACGGCGACGACGTTCGCGACCACGAGGCAGGTCACGAACAGCGCGACGACGACGAGAAAGCGCTCGGACAGGAGGCCGGTTCGGGTGTCCATCGGGGCCGGGACGTAGAGTGCCGGCCCCGGACCTGTCAACGGTTCTCGCCTATCGGCGCGAGCGTCCCTATATCTGGCGCCCCCGATGCTGACCGCCGACTTCGACTTCGATCTTCCCGCCGACCGGATCGCCCAGGCTCCGATGCGTCCGCGCGACGCCGCGCGCCTGCTCGGGATCGGCGCCACCGGTCTCGAGGACCGCGTGGTCCGCGACCTGCCGCAGCTGCTGCGTCCGGGCGACCTGCTCGTCAGCAACGATACGCGCGTCATCCCGGCGCGCCTCGCCGGCCGGCGCGGTGCCGCGGCGGTGGAAGTGACGCTGCATCTGCGCGAGGCGGAGGATCGGTGGCGCGCCTTCGCCCGCCCCGCGAAGCGGCTCCGCCCCGGCGACACGATCGATTTCGCCGAGGGCTTCGCGGCCGAGGTCATGGCGAGGGGCGAGGGTGGCGAGGTCGTGCTGCGCTTCTCGGTCGGCGGTCCGGATCTCCATCGTGCGCTCGAGCGGCATGGCCACATGCCGCTGCCGCCCTATATCCGCGGCGGCGCCGATGCCGCGTCGGACCGCGACGACTACCAGACGCTGTTCGCCCGGCGGGACGGGGCCGTGGCGGCTCCGACTGCCGGCCTGCATTTCACGCCGGAACTGCTGGCCGCCCTCGACGCCGCCGGCGTGCGCCGGACCGTCGTCACCCTCCATGTCGGGGCCGGGACCTTCCTGCCGGTCAAGGCCGAGCGCGCGGCCGACCACCGGATGCATGCCGAATGGGGCGAGGTCGGCGCCGCGGCCGTGGCGGCGATCGACGAGACGCGGGCGGCGGGGGGACGGGTCGTCGCCGTCGGCACCACCAGCCTGCGCCTTCTCGAATCGGCGGCGGCCGGCGACGACGGGCGGGTGTGGCCCTTCTCCGGCACCACCGACATCTTCATCCTGCCGGGATACCGGTTCCGCGTGGTCGACCTGTTGATGACCAACTTCCACCTGCCGCGCTCGACGCTCTTCATGCTGGTGTCGGCGCTGGCCGGGCTCGAACGCATGCGGGCCGCCTATCGCCACGCCGTCGATGCCGGCTACCGCTTCTATTCCTACGGCGACGCCTGCCTGATCGAGCGCGCGACGTGAGCCTCGGATTCGAACTGCTCGCGACCGATGGCGGCGCCCGCCGCGGCCGCCTGGCGACCGCCCACGGCACTGTCGAGACGCCGGCCTTCATGCCGGTCGGCACCGCCGCCACCGTCAAGGCCATGACGGCCGACGCGGTGCGCGCGACCGGCGCCGAGATCGTGCTCGGCAACACCTATCACCTGATGCTGCGGCCGGGCGCCGAGCGGGTGGCGCGGCAGGGCGGCCTGCATCGCTTCATGGGCTGGGACGGGCCGATCCTGACCGATTCCGGCGGCTTCCAGGTCATGTCGCTGGCGGCATTGCGGAAGATCGACGAGACCGGCGTCACCTTCCGCTCGCACATCGACGGCAGCGCCCACGCCGTGACGCCGGAGCGCTCGATCGAGATCCAGGACCTGCTCGACGCCGATGTCACCATGGCCTTTGACGAATGTACCCCCTTCCCGGCGACGGAGGAGCAGGCGACGGTCTCGATGCGCCTGTCGATGCGCTGGGCGGCGCGCAGCCGCGCGGCCTTCCGCGACCGGCCCGGCTATGGGCTCTTCGGGATCGTGCAGGGCAGCACCTTCCGCGACCTCCGGGCGGAGTCGGCGGCGGCGCTGCAGGCGATCGGCTTCGATGGCTATGCGATCGGCGGGCTCGCCGTCGGCGAGGGCCAGGCGGCGATGTTCGAGACGGTCGCCTATACCGCGCCGATGCTGCCGGCCGACCGGCCGCGCTACCTGATGGGGGTCGGCCGGCCGGAGGACATCGTCGGCGCGGTCCGGCGCGGCATCGACATGTTCGACTGCGTCATGCCGACCCGATCCGGGCGCACGGCCCAGGGCTTCACGCGCCGCGGCACGGTCAATATCCGCAACGCCCGCCACGCCGACGACCCGCGGCCGCTCGACGCCCGCTGCGCCTGTCCCGCCTGCCGCAACCATTCGCGGGCCTACCTGCACCATCTCGTGAAGTCGAACGAGATTCTCGGGGCGATGCTGCTGACCTGGCACAACATCCAATATTATCAGGACCTGATGGCCGGACTTCGCGACGCCATCGTCGCCGGGCGGCTCGACGACCATGCCGGCGACCTTGCGCGCGGCTGGGCCGAGGGCGACATACCGGCCGGAGAGACGGGATGACCGAGACGCTGACGCAACTGGGCCGCGCCACCCCCTTGCCTGCCACGCCCGAGGCGGCGGTGCTGGAGCGGGTGGCGAACCCGCATCCCGGCCACCCTTACATGGTGCGCTTCACCGCGCCCGAGTTCACCTCGCTCTGCCCGATCACCGGTCAGCCGGACTTCGCGCACCTCGTGATCGACTACGTGCCCGGCGGCTGGATCGTCGAGAGCAAGTCGCTCAAGCTCTATCTCGGCGCCTTCCGCAACCATGGCGCCTTCCACGAGGCCTGCACGGTCGCCATCGCCCGCCGGCTGGTGGCGGAGATCCGGCCCGAGTGGCTGCGCATCGGCGGCTACTGGTATCCGCGCGGCGGCATGCCGATCGACGTCTTCTACCAGACGGGCCCGGCGCCGGACGGCGTCTGGATCCCGCCGCAGGAGGTGGCGCCCTATCGCGGCCGCGGCTGACATCCGCACGGCCATCCGCGCCCGCGCGCTGGCCGAGGGCTTCGATGCGGTCGGCTTCGCCCCGGCGGCGCTCGACCGGCGGGTGGGGGCCTGGCTGGCGGATTTCCTGGCGGCCGGCCGGCACGGCGACATGGGCTGGCTCGCCGCCAGGGCCGAATGGCGGGCCGACCCGCGCGCGATGTGGCCCGCGGCGCGCACGGTGCTGGCGCTCGGCCTGTCCTACGCACCCGACCGCGACCCCCTGGAACTCCTGCGCCATCCCGATCGCGGCATCGTCTCGGTCTATGCCCAGGGGCGTGACTACCACGACGTGGTCAAGCGCCGGCTGAAGCGGCTCGCGCGCTGGCTGCACGAGACCGAAGGCTGTGCCGTCAAGGTCTTCGTCGACACCGCCGCCGTCATGGAGAAGCCGCTCGCCGCCCGGGCCGGGATCGGCTGGCAGGGCAAGCACACCAACCTCGTGTCGCGCGAGCACGGATCCTGGCTCTTCCTCGGCATGGTCTATACCGACCTCGAGCTGGCGCCGGACGCGGCCGAGGAGGACCATTGCGGCAACTGCCGGCGCTGCCTCGACGCCTGCCCGACCGACGCCTTCCCGGCGCCCTACCAGCTCGACGCGCGGCGCTGCATCTCCTACCTGACGATCGAGCATGCCGGCCCCGTCGATCCCGGCCTGCGGCCGAAGCTCGGCAACCGCATCTATGGCTGCGACGACTGCCTCGCCGTCTGCCCGTGGAACAAGTTCGCGCGCCGGACGGGCGAGGCCGAATTCCTGCCGCGCGCCGAACTGACCGCGCCGCGCCTCGCCGACCTCGCACGCCTCGACGACCCCGGGTTCCGCCAGGTCTTCTCGGGCTCGCCGATCAAGCGGATCGGTCGCGACCGGTTCGTGCGCAACGTCCTCTACGCGCTCGGGAACTCGGGCGACCCGGCGATGGCGGCCGAGGCCGCGCGGCTCCTCGACGATCCCGACCCGGTGGTGCGCGACGCCGCCGCCTGGGCCGTGGCCCGGCTGACCCGCCCCTCAGAACTTCACCAGGCTCGGCACGAATAGCGAAATCTCGGGCACATAGGTGACGAGCGCGAGCACCACCAGCATCGCCAGGTAGAAGGGCCAGATCTCGCGCGTCACCTGCTCGATGGTGACCCGCCCGACGGCACAGCCGACGAACATGGTGGCGCCGACCGGCGGCGTGATGAGGCCGATCCCGAGATTGACCAGCATGATCATGCCGAAATGGACCGGGTCGACCCCGAAGCTCTTGACCACCGGCAGCAGGATCGGCGTGCAGATCAGCAGCAGCGGCGCCAGGTCCATGAGGCAGCCGAGCACCAGCAGCATGATGTTGATGAGGAAGAGGATGACGTATTTGTCGTCGGACAGGGTCAGGAAGAAGGCCGTGACCTGCGCCGGAAGCTGCATCAGCGCCATGATGTAGCCGAAGGACGACGCGAACCCGATCAAGATCATGACCATCGAGACGGTCTTGACCACCCGGTGGACGAGCTTCGGCAGGTCCCGCCAGCGATAGTCGCGGTAGACGAACATGGTGACGAGGAAGGCGTAGACGCAGGCGACGGCCGCCGATTCGGTGGCGGTGAAGACGCCGGACAGGATGCCGCCGAGGATGATGACCATCGTCAGCAGGCCGTAGAAGGCTTCGAGCACCGTGCGCAGCGCCTGGCGCAGCGGCACCGGCTCGCCCTTGGGGAAGCCCCGGCGCCGGGCCATGAACAGGCAGAGCCCGATCAGCGCCCCGCCAAGCAGCAGCCCGGGCAGGAATCCCGCCAGGAAGAGGTGGGCGATCGACACCGTGCCGCCGGCGGCGAGCGAGTAGATGACGGCGTTGTGGCTGGGCGGAATGAGAATCGCCTGGACGGAGCCGGCGATGGTGACGTTGGTGGCGAACACCCGCGGATAGCCCGCCTTCACCATCTGCGGGATCATCACCGAGCCGATCGACGAGGTGTCGGCGACCGACGAGCCGGAGATGCAGCCGAAAAAGCTGGAGGCCAGCACGTTGACCAGCGCCAGTCCGCCGCGGATGAAGCCGACGAGGACGTTGGCGAGCGCCACGAGGCGGCGCGCCATGCCGCCCTCGGCCATGATGGCGCCGGCCAGCACGAAGAAGGGGATCGCCAGCAGGGAGAAGTTCCGCACCCCGTCGGAGATCTTCAGCATCACCGCTTCCCACGGGATGTCGATCCACAGCGCTCCGACCAGCGCCGCCGCGCCCAGGGCATAGGCGACCGGCAGGCCGATCGCGATCAGGGCGAACATGCTGCCGAGGAGGACGAGCGCGTCCATGACGGGTCACTGCTCCTCGAGCGTGGTGTCGCTGAAGACGACCGAATCGGGGGGCGGCGGGCCGATCCACAGCCGTTCGGCGATGAAGAGCAGGGTCACCGCGCCGCCGAGCGGCAAGGGCAGGTAGGTGATGCCGACCGAGAGGAACGGGAATTCGGCGATCACCTGGTGCCAGGTCGCGTGGCAGAGCTCCAGCCCGTAGACGACCATGAAGAGGCTGATGGCGCCGAGCAGCAGGTCGACCAGCAGGGCGAGCGCCCGCCGCACCCGCGGCGGCGTCGCGCCGGCGATCATGTCGACCGCGATGTGCGCGTTCGCCCGGTAGCAGGCGGCGGCCCCGAGGAAGGTGAAGAGCACCATCAGCAGGATCGCCAGCGGCTCGGGCCAGGCCGAGCCGTGGTTCAGGACGTAGCGGGTGAAGACGCCCCACGGCACCACCAGGGTGATGACCACGACGGCGAGGCCGGCGAGGCCGACGCAGGCGAGGTAGAGGGCGTCCATCGCGCGGCGATAGGCGTCGGACATCGCGGGGCAGGGTCTGCGGTCGGGACGTGGGGGGGCGGCCGCGGGGCCCCCCCCCCCCCGGGGTCCGAGACGGCGAGCGGACGGCCGGGGTGCGCGTCACCCGCCCGGCGGACATTGCGCCCAACATTTACCCGACCCGCGTGAACGCGGTCTGGAACGGCGTCTTGTCGGCGAAGGTGACGATCTCGATGCCGGCCGCCTTCATCTTGGCGATCGACTCGTCCTCCATCTTGTACCAGAGCTCGCGCTGCTCCTGCTGCGCCTCGCGGGACACCTTGCGGATCAGCGCCTGATCGTCCTTCGACAGGGTGTCCCAGGTGCGCCGCGAGAAGACGAAGATCTCCGGGATGATGAGGTGCTCCGTCATCGAGAAGTACTTCGCGACCTGAAAGTGGTTCTGGACGATGTAGGTCGGCGGATTGTTCTCCGCGCCGTCGACGACCCCGGTCTGCAGGGCGCTGTAGAGCTCGTTGAAGCCCATGGCGATGCCGTTGCCGCCCATCGCGTTCATGGTGTCGACGAAGATCGGATTGCCCATCATCCGGATCTTCAGGCCCTTGAGGTCGTCGGCCGACCGGATCGGACGCTTGTTGTTGTAGACATTGCGCGACCCGGCATTCATCCAGCCGAGCGCGATCAGCCGGGTCTGCGGGTTGCTGGAAATCTTCGCCAGCAGTTCGTCGCCGATCTCGCCGTCGATGACCTTCTCCATGTGCTTGGAGTCGCGGAAGACGAAGGGCATGTTGAAGACGTTGAGCTCGTCGACGATGGTGCCGACCGGGCCGACGCTGATGCGCGCGATCTGGAGCGCGCCGAGCTGGGCCTGCTCGATCATCTCCTTCTCGCCGCCGAGCTGCATCGACGGGAACATCTGGATGCTGAGGCGGCCGCCGGTCGCCGCCTCCAGCTTCTTGCCCATCCGGACGATGGCCTCGACGGTCGGATAGCCGAGCGGATGCACGTCGCTCGCCTTCAGCACCACCTTCTGCTGGGCCATGGCCGGACGGGCGTCGATCGCGCCCAGGCAAAGCGCAGCCGCCGCCGCGGCCGCGAGAACGAGCCGATTGTGCAACATGGGGTCTCCTCCCGACGCCGCTTCGTGGATGGCGGCATTCGCGGCGGGGACGCTAGCATGGCGCACGATTGGCAACAATCGGCCGGTACCGATTCGCAGAACCCGAAGGGAAGGCGCGCGCATGGCGACCATTCTTCTCACCCATCCCGAGAGCGCGCGGCGCCTCTACTACGGCGCCCGGGCGACCGCCGGGCTCGAGGCCCTGGGCACCCTGCGGCGCAATCCGCACGACCGCCCCTTCACCGAGGCCGAACTGATCGCGGCGGCCGACGGGGCGGACATCGTCGTCTCGGACCGGCAGACGCCGGGGCCCGCCGCCGTCTTCGAGGCGCTGCCCGGTCTGGTCGCCTTCGTCCGCTGCGCCGTCGACATCCGGAACGTCGACGTGCCGGCGGCGGGGCGGCAGGGGATCCTGGTCACCCGCGCCGGCCCCGGCTTCGGGCCGGCGGTCGCGGAATGGATCGTCGGGGCGATGATCGGGCTGGCGCGCCACACGGCGCACTATGTCCAGGCCTATGGCTCGGGCAGCGTGCCGGTGCCCCGGATGGGCCGGGAACTCCGCGGCAGCACCGTCGGCATCGTCGGTTTCGGGACCATCGCCCGCCGGCTGTGCCGGCTGCTGGAGCCGTTCGAGACGCGCATCCTGGTCCACGATCCCTATCTCGTGGTCGATGCCCCCGGCATCCTCCGGACGGACCTCGCGACCCTGGCGGCGGAGGCGGATTTCCTGGTGCCGCTGGCGGTCGCCACGGCGGAGACGGAGAACCTCGTCGGCCCGGACCTGCTGGGACGCCTCAAGCCCGGGGCGCTCCTCGTCAATGCCTCGCGCGGCAATCTCATGGACGAGGCGGCGGTCGCTGCCGCGCTCGATTCCGGGCGCCTCGGCGGGCTGGCGATGGATGTCGGACGCGCCGCCGACCAGATGCCCTCGCCGGCGCTGGCCGGCCGTCCGGGCGTCCTGGCGACGCCGCATGTCGGCGGCCTCACGCCCGAGGCGATCGCCTACCAGGCGGACGAGACGGTGCGGCAGGTGGCGGAGATCGTCCGCGGGCGGGTGCCGCCCGGCGCGGTCAACGCCGCGGCGGCCGATCGCCTGGCGCGGCTCGGCAACGGCGGGCCGGGCTGAGCCGGCCTGCCGCTGCCGGCGGCGATCAGTGCTTGCCGTGCCCGGCCGCGGGCGCCGTGCCGACGACCACCTCGACCTGCCGCCGGCCCGCCTTCTCGAAGGTCAGGTCGAGCGGGAAGCGGTCGCCCGCCTTCAGGGGGGCCTTCAGGTCGATCAGCATGATGTGGTAGCCGCCCGGCTGCAGTTTCTGCGTCGCGCCGGCGGCGATCTCGATCGTCGCGACCGGCCGCATCCGCATGACGTCGCCGTCCTTGACGACGGTGTGCAGTTCGACCGTCCCGGCGACCGGAGCCGCGGCCGAGAGCAGGCGGTCCGGCGCCGCCGCGCGGTTCTCGATGGTGAGATAGGCGGCGCCGTTGCGCGCGCTCGGCGCCGACGGCCGGGCCCAGGGGGCCGAGATGTCGACGCCGGGCGCCTGCGCCAGGGCGGGCGCCGCGGCGAGCAGGGCGAAGGCGAGGGTCGCGATCTTCATGACGTGTCCTTTCGGGGGTCGCGTGGGGAGGTCGGGTGCGGTCGGCACCGGCGTCACCAGCGCATGCGCAGGCCGCCGAAGACGGCGGCGCCGGTGCCGGGTTCGTAGAGGGCCGACGTGGGTGTCGCGACCGCGGCGATGCTGGCGCTGGCGATGTATTTCCGGTCCAGCAGGTTGCGGCCGTCGAGGAACAGGGTGACGTGGTCGTCGACGTCCCAGCCCGCCCGGAAGCCGAGCAGCGCATAGCTCTCGGTCTTCGTCGTGTTGGCATTGTCGACATAGTAGGCCTCGGGAACCCACTCGACATTGGGGCCGAGGTAGAAGCCCTTCGGGCTGCGATAGAGCAGTTCCGCACGCAGGAAGTGCCGCGGGGCTCCGGGGAGTTCGTTGTCGCCCCAGGAGCGGTCGCCGTCGAAGCGGAAGTCGCTGAACGTGTAGGCGGCGTTCAGCCACAGCCGGTCGGGATTGGTGCCGGTCTCGAACAGGCCCTTGGCGAAGGCCCAGCCGCCGCCCAGTTCGATGCCCTGGTGGATGGTGCGGTCGGCGTTGGTGACCTGGTAGTTGCCGCCGCCGAGGTCGAAGAACTGGAACTCGTCGCGGAGGTTCATCCGGTAGACGGCCACGTCCCAGGTGTAGTCGGGACGCCGGCCGCGGCTGCCGATCTCGAAGGTGGTCGCCCGCTGCGGCTTGGTGCTGGCCAGCACGAGGTTGGTGAAGTTGAGGTCGCCGAAGGTCGGCGCCTCGCCGCTGCGGGAGACGTTGGCGAAGACCTGCCAGCCCGGATCGACCTGCCACAGCACGCCGACCTTGGGATTGAGGAAGTCGAAGTCCCGCTCCCCGGAAGTGTCGGTGGCGTCGGCCAGCCGGTCCTCGCGCTTGCGGTTGGCGCGGACATACTGGGCGCCGGCGATCAGCGACACGCCGGACACCACTTCGAACGAATCCTCGGCATAGGCGGTGGTGGTGCGCGAGGAGTCCTTCGACTTCGACAGGAGCGCGCCCTTGCCGCCGCCCGGCAGGTTGACGGACTGGCTGTTGTTCACATGGCCGGTGGCCAGGTTCACCCCGACGGTCAGGCGGTTGCGATGGCCGGCGATCTGGCGCTCGTCGGTGGCCCGCGCGAAGGCCCCGAAATCCCGGTATTCGTAGTCGAGGTACTGGTAGATCGGGTGGATCAGGTCCTTGTTGACGACGTAGCCGCCGACCTCGAACCTGGTCGAGCCCAGGTTCAGGGTCGTCCGGTTGGCGGCCCGCCAGGACTGCATGTTGCGCTGGTAGTTCTGGACGAGGTTGCCGGCGGCGGCGCGCTTGGGATCGTGGAGCGCCGCCTGCTTGGTCACCGACCCCGGGATCTCCTGCCAGATGTCGGCGGCGTTGAAGTAGAAGCGGGTCTCGAGATCGGGCGTGATCTTCCAGCCGAGATTGCCGGCCGCGCGTGTCGAATGGCCGGCGCTGTGATCGCGGAAGCCGTCCTGGGACTGCCAGGAGCCGGTGACGTAGCCGTCGACCGCGCCATAGTGGCCGCCGGTGCTGCCTTGCAGGCGCCGGAAGCCGAAGCTGCCGGCGTCGGCGCGACCCTGGAAGAGGTCGGCATCGTAGCCGGACGGCGAGACGAAGTTGATGGCGCCGCCGATATGGTTGGCGCCGTAGCGGAGCGCGTTGGCGCCCTTGAAGACCTCGGCGTAGCGGAACCCGGTGATGTCGAGTTCCTGGAAGTCGCTGCTGCCGTCGGAGGCGTTGATCGGCACCCCGTCCTGCAGGATCGCGACGCCGCGCATGTGGAAGTTGCGGGACAGGCCGGAGCCGCGGACCGACAGGCGCGTGTCCTCGCCCCATTTCGGCTGGGCGAAGACGCCGGGCGTGTAGTCGAGGACGTCCTTCAGCGTCGTCGCCTGGGTGTCGGCCCAGGCGGTGCCGGGCACGAGGGAGACGGCCCCCGGGGTCCGCTCGATCGCCGATCGGGCGGCGTCCGTCGTCGGAACGGTGAGGCTCTCGGGCGGACGGTCGGCCTCGACCGCGACGGGTTGGAGCTGGACCTGGGCGACCGCGGCTGCGGGCACCAGGACGGCGAGGGTGGTCGCAGCGCGGACGAGGGATCCGGCCGTGGTCGGCTGGCGCATCGCAGTCTTCCTCACGGACGGGGCAGCAGGCGGAGGGCGGGGGCCGGATTGCGCAGCCTGACCGGCTCCTTGCCGGGCTCGGGAACCTCGGTCCAGCGGTGCTCGCCCGTGCTGCAGCGCTGCACGACCGGGACGCGGATCGTGTCTCCGGGCCGGTCGGGCAGCCGGACCTGGATGGCGAACTCCTCGAACTGCCAGTCCTCGAGCCGACCGCCGGCCCAGGTGACGCGGGCGACACGGTCGGTCGCCGTGTGGCCGTGTCCGTCGCGGACGGGCGTGGCGAGCGGCCGGCGCTCGACGGACACCTCCCAGCCCGCCTTGGGCTGCGGCTTGGCGCCGGTCACGCCCTCGGGGAGGTCGATGGCGACGGCGAGCGTCGGGTTGCCGTCGCAGCCGTGGGTGATCCGGACGACGAGCTTGTGATAGCTGCCGGCGACGGCGGTGCCGCCGTCGATGACGGCATGGGCCCGGGCGTCGAGCGGGTGGAGGAGGGCGGCCGCGACGAGGGCGGCGCCGAAGAGAGGGGCAAGCGGCGCGTGCTCGCGGAGCACGCGCGCGCGCTTGGGGGCTGAAAACCCAAAATACAGGTAAGGGCCGGGGGGCGCGCCCCCGGGGGTGGGGCGGTGGTTTTCCCCTTGGGGGGGCGCCGGGTGGGCCGGGCCCCGCCCCCCCCCTTGTCCCCGCCCCACCCCCCCACCGCCGCTGTCGATCCAGAAGGCACGCTCCATCCCCTTGGTGTCCAGCAAGGGAAAACGTTGCGGCAGCTCAGACATCGAAAGCTCGGTCATCGGCTTGCCGATCGAGGCCAGGGCGGCGGCCGATTTTTCCGCCCAGTCGGCGCCATTACCCGTCAACGCCAGGGTGCCAGTCGGCTCGTAGAGGGTCTGCCCGAGGTCGGCCCACAGCAGTTCCCACGCCCGGTACGCATCGTCGATCATGCGGGCATAGCCGACATGGCTGCCGTAGGGATGGCGGATCAACCTGTGCTCATCCATCGACGAAGCCAGTGGATTTGGAACCGGGCCCTGCTCGAACAGTTCGACTTCGTGCCCCCGTCGCGCCAGACCCCAGGCGGTTGCCAGGCCCATGATGCCGGCGCCGATGATGATCGCTTTCATGGATCTCCCCTGCTGTTCAGCGGGATTTGTCCGCCGGTGCTGCGCCGAACCGACCTGCCTTCAGGGGTATTAAGACTCCCTCTCGAAGATGTTGCAAATTGGGTCGTCATGGGCGTTGATGGCGCCAAGACTTACACAACCGGGAACAGTCGAAGGAATGACCATGGCAATGACCATGCTGCAGATGGCCGGTGCGCAACCGACGCCGGCCACCCTGGCCGACGGCATACTGCTGATCATTGATGCGCAGAGGGAGTATACCGACGGACTGCTGCCGCTCACCGGCGTGCAGCCCGCGGTGGATGCCCTGGCCGTGCTGCTCGAGAAGGCCCGCGCGGCGGGAACTCCCATCGTCCATGTGCGCCACCAGTCCAAGGGCAAGGCCTTCAATCCGACGTCGACAGGCTACGAGATCGTCAAGGAACTGACGCCGCGCGAGGGCGAGACGATCGTCGACAAGGGCATGCCCAACTCGTTCGCAGGCACCGACCTCG
>NZ_JAYSFE010000041.1:0-34627 GCF_041913585.1 Allostella sp. | reverse complement strand
GCCTGGCTCTCGCCGCTCACTCCTGTCCGGCCTGCCGCTCCTTCCAGATGAACCACAGGTTCCGGGCATAGACGAGGAGGCCGAGACCCTGGCCGGCGATGAAGACCGGGTCCTCGCGGTGGATGGCATAGGCGAGCAGGGTGACGCCGCCGAGCACGCTGAAGTACCAGAAGGCGACCGGGATCACGCTCTTCTTGAGCTTCTCGCTCATGATCCACTGGACGAAGAAGCGGGCCGAGAAGAGCGCCTGCCCGGCGAAGCCGACGACCAGCCAGAAGGTCGGGATGTCGAAGTCCATGCCAATTCCTACCTGCAGTCGGTCCTCATTCCCCGTCGGGCACGACCTCGGGCCGGCGGCCGCGGCGCATCAGCCACATGACGCCGAGAAGGTCGCTGAGCGAGACGAGCAGCCGGTCGAGATTGCCGTAGTTGGAGCGGCCGCGGGTGCGCGGGCGATGGTTGACCGGCAGCGATACCACCTTCTGCCCGCGGCGGATGTAGAGCGCCGGCAGGAACCGGTGCATGTGGTCGAAGCCGGGCAGGTCGAGAAACTCGTCGCGCCGGAAGAGCTTGAGGCCGCAGCCGGTATCCGGCGTGTCGTCGCCGAGCAGCCGCGCGCGGATGCCGTTGGCGAGGCGCGAGGCCCAGCGCTTGGCGCGGCTGTCCTGGCGCTTGACCCGCCGCCCGGCGACGAGGCCGAGGCCGGGCGGGGCGTCGGCCCCGGTGGCGAAGGCCCACAGGTTCGGAATGTCGGCGGGGTCGTTCTGGCCGTCGCCGTCGAGCGTCGCGATCCAGGGCGCCTGCGCCGCCTTGACGCCGGTGCGCACCGCCGCGCTCTGCCCGCAGCTCGCACGGTGGCGGACGAGGCGCAGCTGCGGCACCTCGCGCTGGAGCGCCCGGATGCGGGCAGCCGTATCGTCGCTGCTGCCGTCGTCGACATAGACGATCTCGAATTCGACCCGCCCGCCGAGGGCGTCGCGGATCTCCGCCACCAGCGGCGCGATGTTCTCCGCCTCGTTGCGGACCGGGATGACGACGGCGAGTTCGGGCACGGGCGGGACGGTTCCGATGTCGGGCGCGGGCGGGGGGTCCGCGCGCGCGGCCGTCCTCTAGCACGATCGGCCGCGCCGGCCAAAGCGCCCGCCGACCGGATCAGAAGTCGGTGCAGCGGCCCTTGTAGTGCCAGTCGCCGTGGCGGGTCGGCTCGGGCCCCGGCGGGCCGCCGATCTCGCGCGGCGGGGGCGGGGCGGCGGGGAGTTCTGCCGGCGGCTTCGGCTCCGGCTTGCGCGGTTCTTCCATGGGCAGGAAGATACGCCGTGCGGCCGGGATTCCAAGCCGTCGGCCGCAAGCACCCACCGTCCGTAGGGGCTTGAACGGCGGCCGGTTCCGGGCCATTTCCTCGCTCGGAGGATACCACCGAACAAATGAGCAACTATCTGCGCACGGGCGTCCTGATCGCCGTCCTGACGGCGCTGTTCGCCGGTATCGGGTTCCTGATCGGCGGCCCGCAGGGCATGGTGATCGCGTTCCTGATCGCGGCGGCGATGAACCTCTTCGCCTACTGGAACTCGGACAAGGTCGTGCTGCGCATGTACGGCGCGACCGAGGTCGACCGCCAGTCGGCGCCCGGGCTCTACGGCATCGTCGAGCAGCTGGCGCAGCGCGCCGAGATCCCGATGCCGCGCGTCTACATCATCGAGAACGACCAACCCAACGCCTTCGCGACCGGCCGCAACCCGGAGAACGCCGCGGTCGCGGCGACGACCGGCCTGCTCGACCGCCTGTCGACGGAGGAGGTCGCGGGCGTCATGGCGCACGAGATCGCGCATGTGAAGAACCGCGACACGCTGACCATGACGATCACCGCGACCATCGCCGGCGCCATCGGTATGCTGGCGCAGATGGCGATGTTCATGGGCGGCTCCAGCAACAACGGCGAGAACCGCGGCGGGGTCGGCATGATCGGCGGCATCCTGCTGATGATCCTGGCGCCGATGGCCGCCGCGCTCGTCCAGATGGCGATCTCGCGCTCGCGCGAGTACGAGGCCGACCGCATCGGCGCCGAGATCGCGGGGCAGCCGCTGTGGCTCGCGAGCGCCCTGGAGAACATCCACCGCACCGCCGACGCCATTCCCAACGAGGATGCCGAGCGCAACCCGGCGACCGCGCACATGTTCATCTACAACCCCCTGCACGGGCGCGGCGCCGACAACCTGTTCTCGACCCATCCCGCGGTCGAGAACCGCGTCGCCCGCCTGGAGCAGATGGCCCGTCAGATGGGCGTCGGTCGCGGACCCGCCGCGCGTCGGCGGCCGTGGGGCTGACCTCGCGCGCGGCCGGCCGGCCGACCGCGCCCCCGAAGCCGCCGCCCGCCGCCGGCCTCCCGGCCCGCCGGGCGGCGGCGGCGATCCTGTTCGCGGTCCTGGAACAGCGCCGGCCGCTCGACGAGGCGCTGGCGGAGTGGCGCGACGACACGCTGGCCGGGCGCGACCGCGCCTTCGCGCGGCGCCTCGTCGCGACGGCCCTGCGCCGCCTCGGCGAGATCGACGCGGTCCTGGCCGGCCATCTGGCCCAGCCGCTGGAGCGCGCCCACCCCCGCGCGCGCTCGGCGCTGCGTCTCGGCGTCGCCCAGATCGTCCATCTCGGCACCCCGGCGCACGCCGCCGTCTCGGCCACCGTCGCCACCCTGGACGGGCACGGCACCGAGCGGCTGAAGGGGCTGGTCAATGCCGTCCTCCGCAAGGTGGCGGCCGCCGGTCACGCCCCGCGCGAGGGCGTGGCGGCCGCCCGCAAGAACACCCCGCAATGGCTGTGGACGACCTGGGAGCGCGCCTATGGCGCCGATGGTGCGGCGGCGATCGCCGCCGCCCACCTCGCCGACCCGCCGCTCGACCTGACGGTGCCCGACGATGCCGACGGCTGGGCGGCGCGGATCGGCGGCCTCGTCCGCCCGACCGGCACCGTCCGGGTCGTCGATGCCGGCCCGGTCGCCGAGCTTCCGGGCTACGCCGAGGGCGCCTGGTGGGTGCAGGACGCCGCCGCCGCCCTTCCGGTCCGGCTCCTCGGCGACGTCGCCGCCCGGTCGGTCCTCGACCTCTGCGCCGCCCCCGGCGGCAAGGCGGCACAACTGGCCGCCGCGGGCGCCCGCGTCACCGCGGTCGACCTCTCGCCGCGGCGCAGCCGGACGCTGGCCGCCAACCTGGAACGGCTCGCCCTGGCGGTCGAGATCGTGACCGCCGACGCCGTCGCGTGGCGGCCGGAGGAGCCGGCCGACGCGGTGCTGGTCGACGCGCCCTGTTCGGCCACCGGCACCATCCGCCGGCATCCGGACATCCTGCATCTGCGCCATCCGGAGGAGATCGACCGGCTGCTGCCGCTGCAGGACCGGCTGCTCGCCGCCGCCGTCGAGATGGTGAAGCCCGGCGGCCGCATCGTCTTCGCCACCTGCTCGCTCCAGCCGGAGGAGGGGATGGCGCGCATCCGGGCGCTGCTCGAGTCCGGCGCTCCCGTCGTCCTCGACCCCGTCCGGCCGGAGGAGTTGCCCGGCCTGCCCGAGGCGGCGGCGGCCGACGGGACGCTGCGCACGCTGCCCTCCTTCTGGCCCGAGGCCGGCGGGATGGACGGGTTCTTCGCCGCCCGCTTGCGGCGACTCCCGGTCGGTTGATAGGAGAAGCGTCATGCGGCAGCGGGTGCGCATTGCACCGTCGATCCTCTCGGCGGATTTCGCGCGCCTCGGCGACGAGGTGCGGGCGATGGAAGCCGCCGGGGCCGACCTCATCCATATCGACGTCATGGACGGGCACTATGTCCCGAACCTGACGATCGGCCCGGCCGTGGTGAAGGCGCTGCGGCCGCTGACGACGCTGCCGTTCGACGTCCACCTGATGTGCGCGCCGGTCGACCCGATCCTGCCGGCCTTCGCCGAGGCGGGCGCCGACATCCTGACCGTCCATCCCGACGCCGGTCCGCATGTCCACCGCACCGTCCAGCTCATCCGCTCGCTGGGCTGCCGGGCCGGGATCGCGCTGAATCCGGGCACGCCGGTCGAGGCGCTCGACTATCTCCTCGGCGACATCGACCTCGTGCTGGTGATGTCGGTCAATCCCGGCTTCGGCGGCCAGGCCTTCATCGCCTCGCAGCTCGACAAGATCCGGGCGGTGCGGACCCGCATCGCCGCCGCCGGTCGCCCGGTCGACCTCGAGGTCGACGGCGGCGTCAATGTCGAGACGGCGCGCCTGTGCATCGAGGCGGGGGCGGACATGCTGGTCGCCGGGACGGCGTCCTTCGCCGGCGGCCCCGCGGCCTATGCCGGCAACATCGCCCGGCTGAAGGGCGGCTGAATGCCGGCGCGGGGCCGATGAACGCGGTGGGAGCCATGCCGGGCCCGTCCGGCGGCGGCGCCCGGCGCTGGGGACGCGGCCTCGCGCGCGCGGTCGCCGCCACCGTCTTCGACAGCCCGACCTACCGCTGGACGCTCCTCGGCTCCAAGCCGCGCTCGGTCGCCCGGCTGCCGGTCGATCCCTGGGCCGGCGACCCGATCCAGGGCGGCCACATCCTGCAGGGCGAGCTGCGCATCGCCGGCGACCGCATCCGCACCGAGGGCATGTGGCGGATGGCGGTGCTGCCGAATTCGACCCTGGCGGCGATGCACGGCTTCCGCTGGCTGCGCGACCTGCGCGCGCTCGGCACGCCGACGGCGGCCGCCGCCGCCCGCGGCTTCGTCGACGAGTGGCTGGCGATCCCGCCCTTGTGGCAGCCGGTCGCGTGGCGCAGCGACGTCCTGGGCGAGCGACTCTTCGCCTGGCTCGCCCACGCCGACTGGTTCGCCGGCAGCTCCGATCCCGCCTTCGACCGCCGCCTGCTCGACGGCATCGCCGCCGGCTGCCGCCACCTCTCGCGGGTCGCGAGCTGGGAGCTCGACGGCGAGGGCTGCATCGCCGCCGCCAAGGGTCTGGTCGCCGTCGGCACCTCGCTGGTCGGCGCGGAGGGCTACATCCGCGGCGCGCTGCGCATCCTCGATCGCGAACTGCCGCGCCAGATCGCCCCCGACGGCGGCCACCTGTCGCGCAATCCGGCCGCCCAGGGCCGGGTGCTGGCGCATCTGGTCGAAATCCGCGGCGCGCTCGCCGCCGCCCGGCATCCGATTCCGGACAGCCTGACCCAGGCGATCGACCGGGCGGCGCCGGTGCTGCGCTTCTTCCGCCACGGCGACGGCGGCCTCGCACTCTTCAACGGCAGCCGCGAGGGCGAGGCGAAGTGGCTCGACACGCTGCTGACCCACGCCGACGCCAAGGGCCGCCCGCCGCTCGCCCTGCCGCACACCGGCTTCCAGCGGATGGTGGCCGACCGCACGACGGTGCTGGTCGACACCGGCCAGCCGCCGCCGCGCGGCTTCGACCGCGGCGCCCATGCCGGGCTGCTCTCGTTCGAGCTCTCGGTCGGCAAGGAGCGGCTGATCGTCAATTGCGGCGCCCACCCGACCGGAGCCGGCGACTGGGAACTGGCCCAGCGCGCGACCGCCGCCCACTCGACGCTCTCGGTCGAGGACCGCAACAGCGTCGAGGTCGTCGCCGGCCGCGGCATCGGCCGGCGGCCGAAGACCATCGGCTGCGAGCGTCGCGAAGCGGACGGCGCCACCCTGCTCGACCTCCACCACGACGGCTATGCCCCCGCCTACGGAACCGTCCACCATCGCAGCCTCTACCTCGCGGCATCGGGCGAGGACCTGCGCGGCGAGGACCGGCTGGAGGGCGCGGCCGGCCGCAGCTTCGTCATCCGCTTCCACCTCCATCCGACCGTGCAGGTCTCGCTGACCCAAGGCGGCAACACCGTCTTCCTGCGCGGGCCGAGCGGCACCGGCTGGCGCCTGCGCGTGTCGGGTGCTGCGGTCGGCCTCGCCGACAGCGTCTATCTCGGCGGTCGCGGCGACCCGCGGCGGACCCAGCAGATCCTGCTGTCGGGCGAGACGACGGCCGAGGGAACCAAGATCCGGTGGGCGCTCCAGCGCGAGGACCGCAAGGGGTGAGCCGCACCGCTCGCGGCGGTTGAGCGGTGGAGTTCCGCCGCTGATGCTGGCCTATCTGCTCCTGCTCGCCGGCGCGGTCGGCGTCCTGGCGTGGCTCGCGACCGGCCGGGTGACCCGCTGGCTGCGGCGCCGGGCGATCCTCGACCGGCCGAACGAGCGCTCCTCCCACACGGTGCCGACGCCGCGCGGCGGCGGCCTCGGCCTGCTGCCGCCGCTGCTGCTCGGCTGGTGCCTGCTCGCCGTCCTCGTCGGCGAGCGGCTGCATTGGGCGCTCGCCGCCGGCGCCGCGCTGCTCGCCCTGGTGTCCTGGCGCGACGACCGCGGCGGCCTCTCGGCCGGCATCCGTCTCCTCGCCCAGTTCGCGGCCGTCCTGCCGGCGGTGCTGCTCCTGCCCGGCCCGGTGGCGCAGGGCTGGCTGCCCCCGCCCGTCGACACCGCCTTCGCCGCGCTGGCGTGGGTCTGGTTCGTCAACCTCTACAACTTCATGGACGGGATCGACGGCATCAGCGGCATCGAAACGATGGCGATCGGGGTCGGGCTCGCGCTGACGGCCCTGGTCGCCGGACCCGCCGATGCCGGCGGCTTCGGACTGCTGCTGGCGGCGGCGGCGGCCGGCTTCCTCGTCTGGAACTGGCACCCGGCGCGGGTCTTCCTCGGCGATGTCGGCAGCGTCCCGCTCGGCTATCTCACGGGCGGACTGCTGCTCTTGCTGGCGGCGAAGGGGGCGTGGGCGGCGGCGCTGATCCTGCCCCTCTACTATCTCGCCGACGCGACCATCACGCTGGTCCGCCGCCTGCTGCGGGGCGAGGCGGTGTGGCGCGCCCATCGCGAGCACTTCTATCAGGAGGCGACCCGCCAGGGCCTCGGCCATGCGGCGATCTCGCTGCGCGTCGCCGGCGCCGGCGTGGCGCTGGTCGGCCTCGCCCTGTGGTCGCTGGCGGCGCCGGCGCCCGCCCTGGCGGCCGCGACCGCGCTGGTCGCCCTGCTGCTCTACGAGCTGGGACGCCGGCGATGAGGGTGCTGGTGACCGGCGGCTCGGGCTTCGTCGGCCGGGCGGTGATCGACCGCCTCCGCGCAGGCGGGCACGCGGTCGTGGCGGCGCTGCGCGATCCCGGGTCGGCGCCGCCCGGCGTCGCGGTGCAGGCGATCGGCGACCTCGCGGGCCCGATCGACTGGGCGCCCGCGCTCGCCGGCTGCGACGGCGTCGTCCACCTCGCGGCCCGTGTCCACGTCATGCGCGAGCGTGCCGCCGACCCCGACGCGGCCTTCGCCGCCGTCAACGTCGACGCGACCCGGAGGCTGGCCGAAGCCGCGCTCGCCGCGGGCGCCCGGCGCTTCGTCTTCCTCAGCACGGTCAAGGTGCTGGGCGAGGCGAGCCGGCCCGGCCGCCCGTTCCGCGACGGCGATCCCGAGGCGCCGGAAGACGCCTATGCCCGCTCCAAGCAGGCGGCGGAAGCCGCGCTGGCGGCGCTGCCGGGGCTGGAGCCCGTGGTACTGCGGCCGCCGCTCGTCTACGGCCCCGGCGTCCGCGCCAACCTGCGGGCGCTCGCCCGCCTCGCCCGGTCGGGCGTCCCGCTGCCCTTCGGACGCCTCGACAACCGCCGCAGCCTCGTCGGCGTCACCAACCTCGCGGGCGCGGCCGAGGTCTGCCTCGTCCGCCCCGAGGCGGCGGGCCGGCGGCTGCTGGTCGCCGACTGGCACCCGACCACGGCCGAACTGGCAGCCGCGCTCGCCCGGGCCGCCGGCCGCCGGCCACGGCTGCTGCCGGTGCCGCGGCTGCTGTTCCGCGCGGCCGCCGCACTCGGCGCCGGTGCGGCGATCGACCGGCTCACCCGGCCGCTCGAGGTCGATCCGGCCGGGCTCCGCGGGCTCGGCTGGCGGCCGGAGCGGTCGCCGGAGGTGGAACTGGCGGCGCTGATGGCCGCACTCGGGTGATCCGGCGCGAAGCGGCGTGCTAGGATCGCGTCCTACCATGAAGAGTCGGTTCAACTTCCGGGCCCTCGTCGCCTACTGCCACGATCTCGGCATGGCGGCGCTCTCCTTCCCGATCGCGCTCTGGCTGCGGGTCGGGACGGAGGGGTTCGCCCAGTATCCGACGGAGTGGGTCCTGGGCCATGCGGCCGGACTCGCCGTCGTCTGCGGCGTGGTGTCCTGGCTGACCGGCCTCTATCGCGGCATCTGGCGCTATGCCTCCCTCGACGACATGCTGGCGATCGGGCGGGCGGTCACGGTTTCGATCGTCGTCTTCACCATGCTGGTCTTCATCGTCACCCGCCTCGAACTGCTGCCGCGCTCCAGCCTCGTCATCAACTGGTTCGTGCTGGGAGCGCTGCTCGCCGGGCCGCGGGCGCTCTACCGGGTGCTGAAGGACGGGCGCCTGGACACGGTGCTGCGCCGCGAGGCGAAGGCCGAGGCGGTGCGGCGCATCCCGGTGGTGCTGGTCGGCGCGGGCGATCCGGCGGAGACCTTCATCCGGGAGATGGACAGCCGCCGCGACGCGCCCTTCGCCGTCGTCGGCATCCTCGCCGACCGCACCGGCCGGGTCGGCCGCGAGATCCGCAAGGTCGACGTGCTCGGCACCATCGACGGGTTCGGCGATGCGCTGCGCCGGCTGACGGCGGCGGGCCGGCGGCCGCAGCGCCTCATCCTGACCAAGGAGGACATCGATCCGCCGCGCCTGCGGCGCCTCGTCGAGGAGGCCTCGGCCGAGGGGCTGACGATCGCCCGGCTGCCGCGGCTCACCGATCTGCGCGACGGCGTCGACGACCCGGTGGCGGTGCGGCCGGTGGCGATCGAGGACCTGCTGGGCCGTCCCCAGGCGGTGCTGGAGCGCGAGCGGATGCGCGAACTGATCGCCGGCCGCCGGGTCCTCGTCACCGGGGCGGGCGGCACCATCGGCGGCGAGCTGGTGCGCCAGATCGCGGCCTTCGGGCCAGCCCATCTGGCACTGCTCGACGCCAGCGAATTCAACCTCTACACGATCGACCTCGAGATCGGCGAACGCCATCCCGGGCTGCCGCGCAGCGCCCTCCTGGCCGACGTGCGCGACCGGCTGCGCATCGAGGCGGCGTTCGCCGAGGCGGCGCCGGAACTCGTCTTTCATGCCGGCGCCCTGAAGCACGTCCCCATGGTCGAGCTCAATCCGCTCGAGGGCCTGATGACCAACGCCATCGGGACGCGCCACGTCGCCGACGCCTGCCGGACGACCGGGGTGCGGGCGATGGTGCTGATCTCGACCGACAAGGCGGTCAATCCGGCCAACGTCATGGGCGCGACCAAGCGGCTGGCCGAGAGCTACTGCCAGGCCCTCGACCTCACCGAGCGGCGGCGCCCGGGGGGGACCCGCTTCGTCACCGTCCGTTTCGGCAACGTGCTGGGCTCGACCGGCTCGGTCGTGCCGCTGTTCCAGCGCCAGCTCGCCGCCGGTGGCCCGCTGACCGTGACCCACCCGGACATGACGCGCTACTTCATGACCGTGCGCGAGGCCGTCGAACTGGTCCTGCAGGCATCGGTCCTCGGCGTCGCCGGCGACGAGCCGGCGGGCGAGATCTTCGTCCTCGACATGGGCGAGCCGGTCCGCATCGTCGACCTCGCCCGGCAGATGATCCGGCTCTCGGGGCGGCGGCCGGATGTCGACATCCGCATCGCCTTCGTCGGGCTGCGCCCGGGCGAGAAGCTGGCGGAGGAACTGTTCCACGACGCCGAGGCGCTGATGCCGACGGCCCACCCGGCGATCCGCCGCGCCGCGCCGCGCACTGTCGACGCCGCCTTCCTCGGACGCGGGCTCGACGAGATCTTCGAGGCGGCCCGCGCCGGCCGCCCCGACGCGGCCCTGCTGCTGCTGCGCCGCCTGGTCCCCGACTACCGCCCGCCGGTGCCCGAGACGGCCGCCGCCGCCGGCGCCTGAGGGGCGCTCCGGCACCCTTGGCACGGCGCTTGCCTCGTCCTACGGCATCGAGCCAGGGAGGCGGGGCCGGATGCGCAACATCGAGGACCGGGGCGGACCGGCGCAGCCGCTCCTGATCGTCAACGGCCTGCGCAAGCATTTTCCGCTGAAGCAGCCGCTGCTCGACCGCGGGGCGCGCCCGGTGGTGCGGGCGGTCGACGACGTGTCCTTCAACCTGCCCAAGGGCGGCACGCTGGGGGTCGTCGGCGAGAGCGGCTGCGGCAAGTCGACGACGGCGCGCCTGCTGATGCACCTCGTCGAGCCGGACGCGGGCGACGTCATCTTCGACGGCGAGGCCGTCGCGCGCCACGACGGCATGACCGTGCGCGACATGCGCCGGCAGATGCAGATGGTCTTCCAGGACAGCTACGCCTCGCTCAACCCGCGGCTCACCATCCTGGAGACGATCGCCTTCGGGCCGGTCGCCCACGGCACCCCGGTCCGCCAGGCGCGCGCCGCGGCGGCCGACCTGCTGGCGCGCGTCGGGCTCGAGCCGGCCCAGTTCCAGCGCCGCTATCCGCACGAGCTGTCCGGCGGCCAGCGGCAACGGGTCAACATCGCCCGGGCGCTGGCGCTGGGGCCGCGGCTCCTGATCCTCGACGAGGCGGTGTCGGCGCTCGACAAGTCGGTCGAGGCCCAGGTCCTGAACCTGCTGGCCGAGCTCAAGGAGCAGTTCGACCTGACCTACCTCTTCATCAGCCACGACCTCAACGTCGTCCACTACATCAGCGACGAGGTGATGGTGATGTATCTCGGCAAGGTCGTGGAGATCGGCCCGGTCGAGGTCATCTACGGCGGCGCCCGCCACCCCTACACCCGGGCGCTGCTGGCATCGCGGCCGTCCATGGACCCCGACGTGAAGACGCGCGAGGCGCCGATCTCGGGCGATCCGCCGAACCCGATCGATCCGCCGTCCGGCTGCCGCTTCCGCACCCGCTGCGCCTTCGCCGAGGCGGTCTGCGCCGCCGCCGAGCCGCGGCTCGCCGAGGGTGCGGCACCGGCCCACCTCGTCGCCTGCCACATGAACGATCCGGCGTCCGGCCACGGCCGGGCCCGCCTCGCCGCCTGAAGGGGGGAGGGGACATGGCCAGCCTCCTGTCGGTCCGCGACCTCTCCGTCCGCTTCGTCGGCCGCGACCGCACCGTCCATGCCGTCAACGGCGTCAGCTTCGACCTCGCCGCCGGCGAGGTGCTGGGCATCCTCGGCGAATCCGGGTCGGGCAAGAGCGTGACGCTGCGCGCCATCCTCGGCCTGCTGCCGCCCCGGCGCACCCGCTACGGCGGCTCGATCGCCTTCGAGGGGCAGGAGCTGCTGGGGCTCCCCGGCGCCGCCTTCTCGCGGCTGCGCGGCAAGAGCATCTCGATGATCTTCCAGGAGCCGGCGACGAGCTTCGATCCGGTCTACACCGTCGGCCGCCAGATCATCGAGACGATCGTCCGCCACGAGGGCACGACCGAGGCCGCGGCCGCGGCGCGGGCGAAGGAACTGCTGGAACTCGTGCGCATCCCGTCGGCCGCCGAGCGCCTCCGGGCCTATCCGCACGAGATGTCGGGCGGCATGCGCCAGCGCGCGATGATCGCGCTGGCGCTCGCCTGCCGTCCGAAGCTGCTGCTGGCCGACGAGCCGACGACGGCGCTCGACGCCACCGTGCAGATCCAGGTGCTGCTGCTGCTGGCCCAGCTCCAGAAGGACCTCGGCCTCGGCGTCCTCTTCGTCACCCACGATGTCGGCGTCGCCGTCGAGGTGTCGTCGCGGATCGCCGTCATGTATGCCGGCCGGGTGGTCGAGACGGGGCCGCTGGCCGACGTGGTGCGGCGGCCGGTCCACCCCTACACCCAGGGTCTGCTCGCCTCGACCGTCCATGGCTCGATGCGCGGGCGCCGGCTCGACGCCATCCCCGGGGCACCGCCGTCGCTCGCCGCCGCGCCGGTCGGGTGCAGCTTCGCGCCGCGCTGCCGCCATGCCCATGCGGCCTGCGACGCGGCCCCGCCCGAGCACCGTTTCGGCGACGGACGGATGGCGCGCTGCGTGCTGGCGACGGAGCGCGCGGCAGCGTAGGTAAGGCCCTCGCCGGGACCGAGGGGAGCCGCCGATGAAGCCGATCGAACATGCCGACGCGACGCCGGACGTGCAGGCCGTCTATGACGACATCAAGCGCACGCGCGGCGTGCCGGACGTCAACAACTTCTGGAAGATGGCCGCCCATCATCCGGCGACGCTGCGCCGAACCTGGGAAAGCCTGAAGGAGGTGATGGCGCCGGGGACGCTCGACCCGATGACCAAGGAGATGATCTTCCTCGCCGTCAGCATCACCAACGGCTGCACCTACTGCATCCGCTCGCACGAGGCGGCGGCGCGCAAGGCCGGCATGACCGACGCCCAGCACGGTGAATTGCTGGCCGTGGTCGGGATGGCGAACGAGACGAATCGGCTTGCGAACGGCTATCAGGTCGAGGTCGACGCTGCTCTGCTCGACCGCTAGGCAGGGTTCGTCCGGCCATCCGCAATACAGGCGCTTCAGGACCGCAGTGACGGATCGGAAAGCAACGGCGGCTGGCCACGCAGCCGCCGCGACGGCCGGCGACGCGCGCCGGTCGGGACGGATCGCCGCCATCGGACCGGGGTGGTGGGTCGCGGCCGGTGCGCTCGCGATTTCGACGGGGCTCTGGATCACCGGACGGTCCGGGACGGACGGGACGGGCCTCTGGCCGTGGCTCGGCCCGGGCATGCTGTCCGCGATCTGGGCGATCACGCTGCTGGCGGTGGTCCTGCTGGCGACGGCACGGTCACGGATGATCGAGCCGATGTTCGGCGGCCTCGACCGCGCCGTCCGGCTGCATCGCCGGCTGGGACCGACCGCGATCGGCCTCGTCGTGCTGCACGTCCTCCTCTACCTGCCGCCGATGCTGGGCGCGGGCGTCCCGCTCGGGGACATCCTCGTCCCCTTCTGGTCGCCCGAGGCGCGCACCTTCGATGCCATCGTGCTGTGGACGCTGCTCGCCTGGACCGGCCTCGCTTACGTCCGCGGACTGCCCTACGAGGGCTGGTTGTCGCTACACGGGCTGATGGGGCCGATCTTCCTCGGTGCCGGGGTTCACTCGGTCCTCGAGGGCAGCACCGTCCTCGCCTTCGAGCCGCTGCGCTTCTGGATGTGGTTCCTCGTTCTGGTCGGGGTCGGCGCCTGGGCCTACCGCGTCCTGCTCTACCGCTGGTTCGCGCCGCGCTATCGCTACCGGGTCGAGGCGGTGGAGCCCCGGTCCGGGGATACGATCGACCTCGTCCTGCGGCCGCGCGACCGGCGCATGATCTACGAGCCCGGGACCTTCGTCTTCATCCGCCGCCCCGGACGGGCCGAGTACCACCCGTTCTCGATCTCGTCCTCGCCGGCCGAGCGCAACCTGCGCCTGTCGGTCCGGATGCTGGGGGACTTCACGCGGGCGCTGGCGACGGCGCCCAGGGGCGAGGTCATGGAGGTGTTCGGCCCCTTCGGCAGCTTCACCCCGCACCGCTACGCCCACTACCGGCGGCTGGTCTGCGTCGGGGCCGGCATCGGCATCACGCCCTTCCTCGGCATGCTGCGCTTCGAGATGACGAACGACGATTTCCGCCGCATCTGGCTGTGGTACGTCGTCCGCGACGCCGAGAATGCGCCCTACGACGCCGAGATCCGCGACCTCGCGCTGCGCGCCGATTCGTGGATCGATTACGACCTCTGGATCACGCCCGAGCGCGGGCGCATCACCGCGGCCCAGGTCATGGCCGCGGTCCGGCCGCTCGACGACTATGCGGTGATGCTGTGCGGACGGCCGGAGTTCGTCGGCGACATGGTCCGCCAGTTCCTGGCCGAAGGGCTGCCGCGCGAGCGCCTCGTCTGGGAGGATTTCCACTTCAACTGACGGCCCCCGGTCAGTAGGCGTCGAACATCGCCTGCAGCCGGTCGGGGTCGCGGGCCACGGCGAGCCCCAGCATCAGCAGGATGCGCGCTTTCTGCGGCGACAGCGTGTCGGCGGCGAGCCAGCCGCGGCTGCGCAGGCCGCTGCGCGGCACCACCCGGCCGGAGGGCGAGCGGGTCGAGATCACGACCGGGATGCCGGCGGCGGCCGCGCGGTCGAGGGGCGGCCGCTGGCGCGGCGGCACCATGCCGGGGGCGAGGCCCGCCATCACCAGACCCGCGGCGCCGGCCGCGAGATGTGCCTCGATCGCCACCGCATCCGCCCCCGCATAGCTGGCGACGATGTCGACCCGCGGCAGCGCGTCGATGCCGGCGACGTCGAACTCCGTGTCCGGGGCGTGCCGGCGGGTCGGCCGGCGATAGAAGAGGACGCGGTCGGGATCGGCATAGCCGAGGAGGCCGAAATCGGGCGTCCGGAAGGTCTGCACGCGGAGGATCGAGGTCTTGGTGACGTCGCGCGCCGACTGGATCTCGTCGTTGAGGACGACGAGCACGCCCATGCCGCGCGCCTCCGGGCTGCCGGCGACGCGGACGGCGTTGCGCAGGTTGGCCCCGGCATCGCTGCCGAAGGCCGAGGCCGGCCGCTGCGCGCCGACCAGCACGACCGGGATGTCGACCTTCAGCACGAGGTGGAGGAAGTAGGCGGTCTCCTCGAGCGTCGAGGTCCCGTGCGTCAGCACGATCCCGTCCAGGCCCGGATGGCGGACCGGCAGGTCGTGCAGGAGCGCGGCCAGCTCCAGCCAGTCCGGCACGTCCATGTCCGGGCTGCCGATCGCCCGCCAGGCGACCGGGATCACGTCGCCCGCCGCCGCGACCTCCGGGAATTGCGCCAGCAGGCCGGCGGGGTCGAGCTTCCGGCCGGTGTCGCCATAGTCGACATAGTCGAGCGGCCCGTGGCCGAGCGAGGAGATGGTGCCGCCCGAGCCGACGATGCAGACCTTCATGGATGCCGTCCGGGTCAGAGCTGCGGGCGGGTGACGCGGTCGCCCGCCGCCACCTCGTAGGCGTGCGCGATCGCCAGCACGACATCGTCGGCGAAGGGCTTCGCCGCCACCTGCATGCTCATCGGCATGCCGCTGGAATAGAAGCCGCAGGGCACGGCGGCGGCCGGCTGGCCGGTGACGTTGAAGGGCATGGTGAGGTAGGGCTTGCCGAAGAAGGGGAAGACCGGCGCCACGTCCATCGGCTCCGGCGGGCCGTAGTGGCTCGCCGTCAGCACCGCGTCGTAGGGCGCCATGGCGGCGGTCATGCGCTCGACCAGCGTGCGGCGGAAGCGGATCGTGCGCACGTACTCGTCGGCCGAGACGAAGGCGCCGAGGCGGATGCGGTCGCGGAAGAGGGCGCCGTAGATTTCCGGCTGGCGGCGCAGGTGCCGCTGGTGGATGGCGAAGCCCTCGGTCAGGATGACGATGCGGCCGACGGCGTGGAAATCCATGATGTCGGGCAGGGTCACGTCCTCGACGACGGCGCCCTGGTCGGCCAGAACCTGGGCGGCGCGCTCGATGGCGGCGACCAGTTCCGGGTCGGCGCCGTCGTGCCAGGAACGGGCGATGCCGATGCGCAGGCCCGCGACCGGCCGGCCGATCGCGCCCATGAAGTCGGGCACCGGACCGTCGACCGAGGCGGGGTCCGCCGGGTCGTGGCCGGCCAGGACCTCCATCAGGATCGCGCAGTCCTCGGCGGTCCAGGTCATCGGGCCGGCATGGTCGAGGGTCCAGCTCAGCGGCAGGACGCCGCGGCGCGACACCAGCCCGTAGGTCGGCTTGAGCCCGACCAGCCCGCAGAAGCCGGACGGGCTGCGGATCGACCCGCCGGTGTCCGATCCCATGGCGGCCGCGCACATGCCGGCGGCGACGGCGACGCCCGAGCCGCTGGAAGAACCGCCCGGCTGCAGCGCCGGGTTCCAGGGGTTGCGCGCGGGCGGGCTGAAGAGGTCGGGCGAGGGGCCGCCGAAGGCGAATTCGTGGGTCGAGAGCTTGCCGAGGCTGATGGCGCCCGCGGCCGTCAGCCGGGCCACCGTCGCGGCGTCCTCCGCCGGGACGTTGTCGCGCAGCAGGCGGGAATGGGCGGTGGTCGGGATGCCCTTGGTCGAATAGATGTCCTTGAGGCCGATGGCGATGCCGTGCAGGGGCCCGCGCCAGTCGCCGGCCCGGATCTCGGCCTCGGCGGCGCGGGCGGCGGCCCGCGCCTCCTCGGCGGTCACCAGGATGAAGGCGTGGAGCCGGTCGTCGACGGCCTCGATGCGGGCGAGGTGGGCCTCGACCAGATCGACCGGCGACAGTTCGCCCGCGCGCAGCAGCCGCGACTGGGCGGCGACGCTCATCTCCGTCAGTCCGGTCATCGGGCGATCCCCGCGCCGGCGGCGACGAAGACCAGCGCCGGCTCGTCCGTCAGGTCCGGATCGGCCGGCAGCCGCGAGAGCAGCATCGACTGCATCCGGCGCCAGCCCTCGTGCATGCGCGGCGCCTCCTCTTCGGTGAATTCGAGACCGGCATGGCGGGCCAGCGCGAGGAATTCCTCGAGCGAGGGATCGGTCATGGTTCGGGATACTCCGGCGAGGGGCCGAGGGGAGAGGAGGGAGCGGAAGCTTACGCCGCCGCCGGGCCTGTCAGGTCCGGCGGCGTCGCTCAGCGCTGGATGTCGAGGGCCTGGCGCAGGCCGTCGCTCAGGAGGTTGAAGCACATGCAGGTGACGAAGATGACGGCCCCCGGCAGCGCGGCATTCCACGGCGCGACATAGATCGACTGGCGCAGCGTGTTCAGCATCAGGCCCCAGTCGGCCTCGGGCGGGCTGACCCCGAGGCCGAGGAAGCTGAGGCCGGAGGCGACGACGATGGCGACCGACAGCAGGCTGGAGGCGTAGACCAGGACCGGCCCGACGACGTTGGACATGACGTGGACCCGGATGATGGCGAAGGTCGAGGCGCCGCTCGCCCTGGCCGCCTCGACGAAGGGCAGCGCGCGGACCTGGGTGGTCACGCTCTCGGCGATGCGGGTCAGGGGCGGGATGAAGATGAGGGTGAGGGAGATGAGGCCGTTGACGAGGCCGGCGCCCATGGCGCCGGAGATGGCGATGGCGAGCAGGATCGAGGGGAAGGCATAGAAGACGTCGGTCGTGCGCATGATCGCCATGTTGACCCAGCCGCCGACGAAGCCGGCCGTCATGCCGAGGGCGCCGCCGATCAGGAACGCCAGCACGACCGGCGTGAACGACATGAAGAGCGAGATGCGGCCGCCATAGATGAGCCGGGTCAGGAGATCGCGGCCGAGTTCGTCGGTGCCGAGCAGGTGGCCCGCGGTGCCGATCGGCGCCAGCCGCCGCAGCATGCTGGTCTTGTAGGGATCGTGCGGGGCGACGAGCGGCGCGAAGACGGCGGCCAGCACGATCAGCGTCAGCACGGTGAGGCAGAAGAGCGTCACCGGGTCGCGGCGCAGCCGCCGGACGACCGTCGTCCAGTAGCCGGGCGGACGATCCGCGGCCGCGGGCCGCACGCTCGCAGGGACGGCGTCGATCGTGGTCTCGGCCATTGGGCAGCTCCGGTCAGCGCTTGATGCGGGGGTCGAGGGCCGCCTGCAGGATGTCGACCAGCAGGTTGAGGGCGACGAAGAAGAGCGCGAGCACCAGGATCACGCCCTGGAGCATCGGGATGTCGCGCGCGAAGATCGAGTTGTTGAGGAGGAGGCCGGTGCCGGGCCAGGCGAACACGGTCTCGATCAGGATCGAGCCGCCGAGCAGGTAGCCGAGCTGCAGGCCCATCACCGCCAGCACCGTGGGTGCGGCGTTCTTGGCGACGTGGGCGAGGATGCGGCGGCCGGTCAGTCCCTTGGCCCACAGCGCCTGCACGAACTCCTGGCTCATGGTCTCGCGCACGCTCTCGCGCACGGTGCGGGCGACGATCGCCATCGGGATGACCGACAATGCGATCGTGGGCAGGATGAGGTGGCGGAGGTTCTCCGCCGTCAGGCTGAAGCTCGTCGATCCGTCCGGCCCCATTCCCATCGAGGGCAGGATGTCCCATTCGACGGAGAAGACGATGACGAGCACGATCGACAGCCAGTAATGGGGCACGCTGACCCCGGTGACGGCGATCGCCGTCACCGCGCGGTCGATCGGCCGCCCGTGGAAATAGCCGGCGATGGCGCCGAGCAGGGTGCCGACGGCGAAGGCCAGCATCGAGGCCAGCACCGCCAGCAGCAGCGAGTTGAAGAGCGCCGGCGGGATCTCGTCGGCGACGTGACGGCGGGTCGCGATCGAGGTCCCGAGATCGCCGGTGACCGCCTTGCCGAGCCAGACCGCGTACTGCACCGGCAGCGGCTGGTCGAGCCCGTACTCCTTCTTGATGCGGTCGATCAGTTCCTTGGGCGCGTCCTCGGGCAGGATCGCGCTCAGGGGGTCGGAGGGGCCGAGATAGACCAGCGCGAAGCACAGCATGGTGACGCCGAGCGCGATCGGCACCGTGTAGAGCGTGCGCCGCAGGATGTAGCCCAGCATCGACCCCTCTCCCCGTCGGCTATGACCGCCCCGTCACTCCTTGGTCACGGGCGTCAGGTCCTGGAACCAGCTCTTGGCCTGGACGAAACCCTTCACGTTCCGGGCCATGGCACGCGGGTTGACGTCGTGGGTGACCCAGATCCACTCCGCCTTGTCGACGAGGGCGGCGTGGAGCTCGCCCAGCACCAGGTTCTGCGCCTCGAGGTCGAAGGTCTGCGACGCCTTCTGGATGAGGGCCGTGTATTCCGGATCGTCGACGAGGCCCCAGTTCGAGCCCCCGGGCGGGACGCGGTTTGGCAGGAAGAAGCGGTCGAAGGCGCTGAACGGGTCCTGGATCGCGCGGCTGATGATGACGGAATCGACGCCCGCCTTGACGACGTCGGGGTGGTTGGCGGGGTTGCGGGCGAAGGCGGTCAGCGCGTTCCACTCCATCACCTCGGCGGTGACGTTGAAGAAGCACTCGTTGAGGTTGGCCTGGAGCGCCTCGAACATCGGCAGCGGCTGCATCTGGCCGGAGCCGGAGGTCGAGATGGCGATCTTGACCGTCAGCTTTTTCGCGCCCGAGAAGCCGGCCTCCGCCATCAGCTTGCGCGCCTCGTCCGGCCTGTAGCCGAGCGCGAACTTGGGCTTGCCGAACCAGGCGTCGCCCGGCGGCATGTGGCCCTTGGCCGGCAGGGACAGGCCGCCCAGCAGCTTGTCGATGCCGTCGCGGTCGATGCAGAGATTGGCCGCCTTGCGGACCCGGACGTCGTTCCACGGCGAGCCGGCCGCGCGCGAGGGGGCGATCGCCCAGTTGTGCGGGTAGCCGTTGGTGACGATCTGCATGCCGGCCTGCTTCAGGCGCGGGATCGTGTCGGGCGAGGGGGCCTCGATCCAGTCGACCTGCCGCGACAGGAGGGCGGCGGTCCGGGCCGAGGCCTCCGGGATCGGCAGCAGGACCACCCGGTCGACCTTCGGCACCCGCTTCTTGTCCCAGTAATCCTTGTGGCCGACCATCTCGGCGCGCTCGCGCGGGACGACGCGCTGGAGCTTCCACGGCCCGGTGCCGACCGGCTGCTTGGCGAATGCCTCCCAGCTTCCGACCTTCTCCCAGTGCGCCTTCGACGGCATGAACCAGAAGCTGACCTCGTAGGGGACGTAGGCGGTCGGCGTATGGGTGACGATCTCGATCGTGTAGGTGTCGACCTTGCGGATCTCCTTGAGGTCGGGGATGCGGGTCGCGATCTGGGCCGCCTGCTTGGGGTCGTAGTGCTTGGCCTTGGTGTCGCGCGCGACCTCGAAGTTCCAGAGCACGTCGTCGGCGGTGAACTCGCTGCCGTCATGGTACTTGACGCCCCGGCGCAGCTTGAAGGTCCATTTGGTCTTGTCGGTCGCGTCGACCGACCAGGATTCGGCGAGGCCCGGCATCAGCGCGGCCGGCTTGTCGGCGCGCGACAGGTCCCACAGGACCAGCGGGTCGTAGAGCATGTAGCCCATGAAGCGGAAGCCCTCGAAGCCCTGGTCGGGCTGGCCCGCGGTGTAGGGAATGTCGGCGGCGGTCATGCCGACGCGCAGTACCTTCTCCTGCGCCGCCGCCGGACCGGCCGCCGCCAGCGCCGCGGCGACGAGCGCGCCGCCCAGTACGGCGCGCGCTTCGCTTCCAAACCTCGATCCCGTCATCTGCCTCTCCTGTGTTCGTCGTTCCGGGGCTTCCGATCGGAGCGGCGTCATGCGTGGACGGCCGCGCGGTCGAGGGACGGCACCCGGCGGTGCCAGTCCGTCGCCTGCTGGTACTGGTGGGCGAGACGGAGCAGCAGCGGCTCCGCGAAGGGGCGGGCGACGAGCTGGATCGCCATCGGCAGTCCCAGGCCGTCGAAGCCGATCGGCAGGGCCAGCGCCGGCAGGCCGAGATAGTTGAACGGCCGCGTATAGCGGGTGAGGCGGGCCACCATCTCCGGGATGGCGGCGGTCCGCTCCTCGTCGGTCTCGGCGATGGTCGGTACCGGGAAGGTGAGGATCGGCACCGCCAGCACGTCGATACCGGCGAAGACATCGGCGAGGAACTGGCGCAGCAGCCGGCCGCGGAGCGCCAGCGCCTCGACGTAGCGCGTGGCGGGAATGTGGAAGCCGGCCTCGGTGCGGCTGTGGACGTGCACCGAGTAGTCCTGCGGCCGGGTGCGCATCCAGGACCCGTGCGCCGCCGCCGCCTCCGACTTCGAAATGGCGTCGCCCAGCGCGAAGTACGGGTCGAGCGGCGGTGCCGTCACGGACCGGGTCGTCAGGCCGAGGCGGGCGAAGACGGCGAGCGCCGCCGAAACCGCATCGGCGACCTCCGGCGTAGCGTCCACCATCCACTCGGCCGGGGGGCGGCCCAGGCTCAGGCCGGCGACCGGGCGCTCGAGGAAGCCCGGGTCGGCCGGGAAGGGGCGGCGGGAGGTCGTCGGGTCGCGCGGGTCGTAGCCGGCGATGGCGGCCGTCATCAGCGCGGCATCGGCGGCCGTGCGGGTCAGTGGTCCGACCGTGTCGAGCGACCAGGCGCGCGGCATCGAGCCGGCGCGGCTGACGCGGCCATAGGTCGGCTTCAGGCCGACGAGGCCGTTCATCGCCGCCGGCAGCCGGATCGATCCGCCGGTGTCCGAGCCGAGGGCGCCCGCGACCATGCGGGCGGCGACGGCGGCGCCCGATCCCGCCGACGAGCCGCCGGTGACGCGGCGCGGATCCCAGGGATTGCGGTTGTGGCCGAAATGGACGTTGTGCCCGGTCGGGCCGGCGGCGAACTCGGACATGTTGAGCCAGCCGACCGTCACGGCGCCGGCCGCTTCCAGGCGGGTCACCGCCGGGGCCGGGGCGGGCTGCGGGTGCCCGGGCAGGATCGCCGAGCCGCCGGTCATCTCGGCGCCGGCACGCGCGAACTGGTCGTTGTGCGCGCGCGGCACCCCGTGCAGCGGTCCCGACCAGCGGCCGGCCGCGGCGGCGCGGTCGAGCGCGCCGGCACGTTCCAGCGCCGGCTCCGCGTCGACGCGGACGAAGGCGTTGACGACCGGCTGCCAGGCTGCGATCCGGGCGAGAGCGGCCTCGACCGCGGCGACGGCGGTGAGGCGGCCGGCACGGATCGCGGCGGCCGTCTCCGCGACTCCGAGCAGGGCCGGGTCGGACATGCTCACCGGCCGTCCTCCGGGCGGGCCGACGCCTCGAGCTCGGCCAGGAACTGGATCGGCTCGTCGAAGAACCAGAACGCCGGCATCGCCGCCGCCATGCGCCGCTGGATGCGGTCGACCTCGCCGGCGAGTTCGGTGGCGCGGCGATCGGGGATGGCGAAGCCGTAGAGCTCCCGGCCCTGGGCCTGGATCAGCGCGGCGGTGACGGACGGAATGGGAGCGGCAGGCATGACGTTGCGGAATTTCGCAACAAGCGTGCCAGCGTCGGGCGGCGTCTCACGGCCCGCGGAGCGCCCGAAAAAAGAAGGGGCCGCACCTTGCGGTGCGGCCCAAGTTTAGGGAGGAAACGCCCAAGAAGACACAACATGCACCGCATCGCGGTGTGGGCCATGCTGCGAAACCGAATATGCACCCGCCCGGGGTGGCTTTCAAGGACTTTTTTGCACCTGCTCACTGAAAGAATCGCCAGCGTTCTTCAGTGCATGTGCGTTGCCACATATATCCTGAGACCGCAGTCGGTTAGCAGATTTTGTGATGATCCGACCCGAACTGTGGCGGGCCGTTTCGCCGTTGTGCGTTGCAGCACTGCGACGTTCCGCCGCGCTCCGGCCCGCCGACGTTTGCCGGCTCGCCTGCGATGCTCGTAGAGTACAACCCGCGAGCGAGCCCCCAATGCGCGAGGCCAGGATGGTCCAACCCGCCCCCGTGGCGCAGCCGGCGAGCGAAGCCGCCGCGGATCACGGCGCGCGCCTTGCGGAGGGGGCGGAGGCGCTCCGCGCCGGGCGCGCGGCCGATGCCGTGCGCTGCTTCGAGGCAGTGCTGGCGCGGGAGCCGGGCCATGCCGCGGCCCTCGCCAATCTCGGCTCGGCGCTGCTGGCGTGCGACCGCCCGCAGGAGGCCCTGGACGCCCTCGACCGCGCGGCGGCGCTGGCGCCCGGTCATGCCGGCATCCACCACAACCGGGGCAACATCCTCTTCCAGCTCCGCCGGCCGGCGGAGGCGGCCGAGGCGCAGGCGCGGGCGGCGGCGCTCGCTCCGCGGGAAGCGCGCTTCCAATATGCCTGGGGGCTGGCGCTGGAGCGGGCCGGCCGCTGCGAGGAGGCGGCGGCGCGGTTTCGCGCCGCGCTCGCGATCGATCCCGGCCTCGCCTCGCCGCGGGCGGGGCTCGCCCTCCTGCAACTGGCGGCGGGTCAGCCGGCCGCGGCCGTCGCCACCTGGCGGGACCAGGCCGCGCTCGCCCGCCGCCTCGATCCGCCGGTTCCCTGGCGCGAGGCCGACCGCATCGCCAACCGCAGCCGCATCCGCCACGACCTCGAGCAGCTGCGGTGGCTGGCGGCCCAGGACGACCCGGCGATCGACCGCCGCCGGGCGGCCCGCCTCGTGCCGCGCTACGAGGCGCTGCTCGCGGCCATGCCCGACGGCGCGGACGCGCGCCGGCCGGTGGCGCTGTCCGATGCCGCGCTGCAGACCCTCGACGGGACCTACAACCGGGCGATCCAGCGGCTCGATGCGCCGGCCATGCCGGAGAGCCCGCTGCGGCCCCGCGACTGGACCGGGGTCGAGGCCGACTATGCGGCGATGGCCCCGGGATTGACCTGGATCGACGGGTTCCTGCGGCCGGAGGCGCTGGCGGCGCTGCGCCGCTTCTGCCTGGGCTCGACCATCTTCCACCATGTCAAGCATGGCGGCTATGTCGGCGCCTACCTGCCCGAGGTCGCCTGCGGCCTGCTCGCCCAGATCGCCGACGAGCTGCCGCGCCGCATGCCGAAGATCTTCGGCCGCCACCGCCTGCGGCAGATGTGGATCTACAAGTACGACAGCCGGATGGAGGGCATCGGCCTGCATGCCGACGCCGCGGCGGTGAACGTCAATTTCTGGCTGACGCCGGACGAGGCGAACCTCGCGCCCGAGGCGGCGCCCGGCGGCGGCGGGCTGGTGGTCCACCGCTGCGAGGCGCCGCTCGACTGGTCGTTCCGGCGTTTCAACGAGGACGAGGCGGCGATCGCCGCGCATCTCGCGCGCCACGGCGGCGAGCCGGTGACCGTCCCCTACCGCTGCAATCGCGCGGTCATCTTCGATTCCGATCTCTTCCACGCCACCGATCGCTTCACCTTCCGCGATCGCTACGAGGATCGGCGGCTCAACGTCACCATGCTCTTCGGCGATCGTGCCGAGGGGCCCTCGCGGGGGGCGGAATCGCGATGAACTTCCTGGCCGTCTACGGCCGCGTCCTCGGGCTGCTCGCGCCCGAGCGGACGCTGGTGATCTGGCTGGCGATCGCCAACGTGGCGCTCGCCACCCTGCCGTTCCTGGAGCCGCTGCTCTTCGGGCGGGTCGTCGACACGCTGGCGTCGAGCGCCGGCCGGCCCGCCGCCGACGTCTGGGCGGACGCGATCGGGCTGCTCGTCGCCTGGGGGCTGGTCGGCGTCGGCGGCATCGTCGCCAACATGCTGGTGGCGCTCCATGCCGACCGGCTGGCCCACCGCAACCGCCTCGCCGCGATGCGGTCGTTCTTCGAGCACGTCCTGCAACTGTCCGTGGCGTTCCACACCCGCACCCATTCCGGGCGCCTGCTCAAGATCATGCTGCAGGGCAGCGACCACCTCTTCGGCCTGTGGCTCGCCTTCTTCCGCGAGCACCTGTCGACCTTCGTCTCGCTGGTGGTTCTGCTGCCGGTGGCGCTGTGGCTGAACTGGCGGCTGGGCCTGCTGCTGGTCGGGCTGATCGTCGTATTCTGCGGCCTGACGCTCTTCGTCATCCGCCGCGCCGAGGCCGCCCAGACGGCCGTCGAGGCGCAGCACTCCGAACTGGCCGAGCGCACCGGCGACGCGCTCGCCAACGTGCTGCTGATCCAGAGCTTCGTGCGGCTGGCCGCCGAAGTGCGGCAGCTGGGCGACGTCATGCAGCGCCTGCTGGCGGCCCAGTTCCCGGTGCTCAACTGGTGGGCGCTGGCGACCATCCTCGCCCAGTCGACCAGCACGATCACCGTCATTTCGATCTTCCTGCTCGGCACCGCCCTCCATCTCGACGGCAAGGCGACGGTCGGCGAGATCGTCATGTTCATGGGGTTCGCGACCTTGCTGATCGGCCGGCTCGAGCACGCCATGTCGTTCGTCAGCCGGCTCTTCTTCCAGATGGCGGCGATCGGCGACTTCTTCTCGGTCCTCGATGCCCGTCCGGTGGTGACCGAGAAGCCGGGCGCGATCGACCTCGACCGCGCCCGCGGGGCGGTCACCTTCGAGGAGGTGACGTTCGCCTACGACCCCGGCCGGCCCGCCCTGCGCGGCATCTCGTTCGCCGTGGCGCCCGGCGAGACGGTGGCACTGGTCGGTCCGACCGGCGCCGGCAAGAGCTCGACGCTGGGACTGCTCTTCCGCCTGTGGGACCCGCAGTCCGGCCGCATCACCATCGACGGCCACGACATCCGCGACCTCTCGCTCGAATCCCTGCGCCGCAACATCGGCGTCGTCTTCCAGGAGAGCGCACTCTTCTACCGTTCGATCGCAGAGAACCTGCGGGTCGGCCGGCCCGACGCCAGCCAGGCGGAACTGGAGGCGGCGGCGCGGGCCGCCCAGGCGCACGATTTCATCATGCGCCAGCCGGCCGGCTACGAGACGCCGATCGGCGAGCGCGGGGTGACGCTCAGCGGCGGCGAGCGGCAGCGGCTCGCGATCGCCCGGGCCATCCTCAAGGACCCGCCGATCCTGGTGCTGGACGAGGCGACGAGCGCGCTCGATTCCGTCACCGAACGGCTGGTGCAGGAGGCGCTGGCGGCGGTCACCCGTGGCCGGACCACCTTCGTCATCGCCCACCGGCTGTCGACGATCCGCGATGCCGATCGCATCCTCGTCTTCGAGGATGGCCGGGTCATCGAGCAGGGGGGGTATCGCGAGCTGATCGCCGCCGGCGGGGCCTTCGCGAAGCTGGTCCGCACCCAGTACGGCGATGCGGCGCTGACCTAGCTCCGGCCGCCCTTGCGGGCCGCCAGGCATTCGTCGACGACCGGCAGCAGCTTGCTGCGGGTGATCGGCTTGCCGATCGAGCGGGTGGCGCCCAGGAGCTGGGCGACCTCGAGGTGGTCCATGGTCGACATGGCGCCGCTCATCAGTGTCGCGCGGGGGCCACCGGACATGGCGATGATGGGAACCACGGTATCGATCCGCCGGATCTCCCGGATCGTCTCCAGTCCCTCGACCTCGGGCATGAAGATGTCGGTGACCACTAGGTCGTAGGCCCCCGGACGGTAGGCCCGCAGGGCGTTGCGCCCGTCGGTCGCGACATCGACCGTGTGGGCGGCCGATTGCAGCAGTGCCACGATCGTCTTCGCGACCAGTTCGTCGTCGTCGATGACCAGGATATGCGCCACCCGTTCGACCCTTGCGCGACTGGTTGTCGTTCGAACATACCCTCCGGCGCCGAACCATCGCAATGCGTAGTTCCTCGGGCGATCGAACTACCATAGATATAAGGGATGCGAGTCTTGGGGGGACGGCGCGCGATCCGGCCGCCCGCGCCGTTCCGGTCCGGCCGGCGAGGAGCGAGGTCTTGCCGCGGCGCGCGATGACGCTCGCGACCGCGGGCGCGGTCGTCGCGCTTGCGGCCTGGGCCGGATACGACACGCTGCGGGACCGCCAGGAGACCGCGGCCGCCGCCTTCCGCAACGCCGGCAATCTCGCCGACGCGCTCGCCGGCCAGGCGGCCGGCACCATGGACGGCATCGCCAAGGCCCTGACGGGCCTGGTCGACGCCATTCCGCCGGCCGCGGTCGGCCAGGACGACCGGAGGCCGGCGATCTTCGATCTCCTGTCCGAGCGCCAGAAGGCCAATGCCGGGGTCTACGCGTTCCTCGTCCTCGATGGCAGCGGGCGGCTGGTCCACAGTTCGCGCAGTCGCCGGCCGCGCCCCGTCGATTTCGCCCAGGCGCCCTGGTTCGCCGAGGCCGCAGCGCAGCGCGGCGAGGACGTGGCGATCGGGCGCCCGGCGCTGATCCAGATCGAGGAGGGCCAGCGGGCCTGGGTCGTCCCCGCCTACCGGACCGTGGTCGACCAGGATGGCCGGCCGACCGCGGTCTTCGTCGCCGTCCTGTCGCTCGACCAGCTGGGCCATGTCCACGGCGCCTTCGACGTCGGGCCGGACGGGCGGGTCTCGCTCTTCCGCGCCGACGGCCTGGTCCTGGCCACCCACCCTTTCCGCGAGGCGCTGCTCGGCACCTCGCAGGCGCACCGGCCACTGTTCCGGGACCACCTGGCACTGGGCGGATCCGGTCGCTTCTTCGACGAACAGACCTTCGACGGCGTCCACCGGCTGGTGGCCTATCGGACGGTCGCCGGCCACCCGCTGGTCGTGGCGGTGGGGCTGGAGGAAGCCTGGGTGCTGGCGCCGTGGCGGACGCGCACCCTGCGTGCGCTCGGCGCGCTCGGGCTGCTGGTGACACTCGTCCTGGCTCTGGCCGCCTACGCGCGCCGCATGGTGCGGCTGCGGACGGCCGCGATGGCCGAACAGACGCGCCGTCTCAACCTGCTGGCAGGGGCCTCGATCGGCCTTGCCCGATCCCGCTCGGCCACCGCGATGCTCGATGCCGCGGCCGGCATCGTCCGCTCGCTGGTCGGCGCCCATCAGTCGGTGGTGTCGGTGACGCCGGAGGACGGCGGACCGACGATCATCCATGCGGTCTCCCTCAGCGACCGCTACGCGGCATGGCGTACCTACGACGAGGCGCCGACCGGGGCCGGAATCTACGCGCTCGTCGGCGAGACCAACCGGCCGATGCGCATGACCCAGGCCGAGCTGGAGGCGCATCCGGCCTGGAAGGGGTTCGGCGCCGCGGCCGGCCGTCATCCGCCGATGCGGGGCTGGCTCGCGGTGCCGATCGTCGGCCAGGACGGGCGCAATATCGGCATCATCCAGCTCTCGGACCGCAACGAGGGCGAGTTCGACGAGGCGGACGAGGCGATCTGCCTCCAGTTCTCGCTGATGCTCGCGGCCCTCATCGAGAACCTGCGCTCGGGGGAGGCGCTGGCCGACGCGCTGGCAGCGGAGCGCGAGGCGCGCGCCGAGGCCGACCGCCTGCGCCGGCGGACGGAAATCATCCTCGCCAGCATCTCCGACGCCTTCTTCGTGCTCGACCGCAGCTTCCGGTTCCGGCACCTCAACGACCGGGCCGCGGCCGCGCTGGGCGGGCGGGACCTGATCGGCCGGCGCATCTGGGACGCCTTCCCTCCCGCCGTCGACACGCCCGTGAAAGCCAATTTCGAGCATGCGATGGAGCATGGCGAGCCGGTCGCGTTCGTCGTCTACTATCCGCCGTTCCGGGCCTGGTTCGACGTCCGCGCGTCGCCCTTCGAGGAGGGCCTGTCGGTCTATTTCCGCGACGTCACCGAGAAGATCGAGACCGAGGCGAAGCTGCAGCAGGCGCAGAAGATGGAGGCGGTGGGGCAGCTCACCGGCGGCATCGCCCATGACTTCAACAACCTCCTGACCGTGATCCTCGGCATGGGCGACGCCATCCTGGCGGCGCCGATCGCGGACCCGGCGCTGCGCGAGAAGATCGAGACCATCGTCGCCGCCGGCGAACGGGGGGCGCAGCTCACCAGCAGCCTCCTCGCGTTCTCGCGGCGACACCCGCTGGAGCCGCGGGCCACCGACATCGGCCAGCTCATCGGACGCAGCGAGGCCCTGCTGTCGCGCACGCTGGGCGAGCGGATCGAGATCGAGGCCGTCACTTCGGGCAGCCTGTGGCGCGCCATGGTCGATCCCGGGCAGCTCGAGCTGGCGATCCTCAATCTCGCCATCAACGCGCGCGACGCGATGCCGAACGGCGGGCGACTGACGATCGAAGCCGCCAATGCGCGCCTCGACGAGGCCTACGCCCAGGCCCATCCGGAAGTGTCCGCCGGGCAGTATGTCATGGTGGCGGTCAGCGATACCGGCACCGGCATGACGGCGGAGACGATCGCGCGCGCCTTCGAGCCGTTCTTCACCACCAAGCCGGTCGGCAAGGGGTCCGGCCTCGGCCTCAGCATGGTCTACGGCTTCGTCAAGCAGTCCGGCGGCCATGTCAGCATCTACAGCGAGGTCGGCGCGGGGACGACGATCAAGCTCTACCTGCCGCGGGCCGTCGAGCGCCCGGCGGAGCGCGCAGGCTCCGAGCCGGAGGACCGGGCGCCGGGCGGCAGCGAGGCGATCCTCGTGGTCGAGGATACCGCGGAGGTGCGCCGCCTCATCGTCGACGGGCTCGCCGCACTCGGCTACCGGGTGACCACGGCCCAGTCCGGCGCCGCGGCGCTCGGGTGCCTGGAGGGCGCGCGCTTCGACCTGCTGCTGACCGACGTCATGCTGCCGGGCGGGATGAACGGCCGCGAACTGGCCGAGGAGGCGCGCCGCCGCCAGCCCGGCCTGGCGGTGCTCTACACCTCCGGCTACACCGAGAACGCCATCGTCCACCACGGCCGCCTCGATCCCGGCGTTCGCCTGCTCCGCAAGCCCTTCCGTCAGGCCGACCTCGCCCGGATGGTGCGCGTGGCACTGGCCGACGGGCGCTAGGCGGCAGTCGCGGGCGCTCAGGCGGCGACCGCGGCGCGCGCCGCGGCGAGGATCCGGTCGGAAAGGGCGCGGTCGTCGACCGCGCGCGCCAGCACCAGCGCCCCCACCATCGTCGACAGCCGGACGAGCGCGGCCGCCGCCCGCGCTTCGGCCGCGTCCTCGGGGCCCGCCTCCGCCAGCACTTCGGCGAGCCCGGCGAGGCCCTCGGTGAAGGCGTGGCGAAGCTCCGGATCGTCGATGCGGGCGACCTCGGCCGTCAGCGCCGCATGGATGCAGCCGCGGCCGGCGGCGTCGCGGTGGCGCGGCGTCAGATAGGCGTCGGCCAGGGCCGCCAGCGGCGCCTCGGGATGTCCGGCCGCGCGCTGCCGCCAGCCCTCGGTCGCCTGGTCGATCGCCGCCCGGCAGGCGACGCGGGCGAGGTCCTCCTTCGACCGGAAATGCCCGTAGAAGCCGCCATGGGTCAGGCCGGCGGCGGCCATGATCTCGGCCACTCCGACGCCCGAGAAGCCGCGCTCGCGGAACAGCCGCGCCGCCGCCTCGACGATCCGCCGCCGGTTCTCCGCCGCCTGCTCCCGGGTCACGCGCATCGCTCCGCCTCCGTGCTGGGCTTGACAGATTAGATGATCTTCATCATGAATAGTCTTAAATGATGTTCATCATATAAAATCCCGCACCGGAGCCGCCATGCAGACCGTTCTCGCCGCCGCCCTCGCCCGGCGCGGCATCCATTACGGCTGGGTCGTCGTCGCCGCCACCTTCCTCACCATGCTGGTGACGGCGGGGGCGGTGGGGGCCCCCGGCGTCTTCATCGTGCCGTTGCAGCAGGAGTTCGGCTGGGCGACCGCCGACATCTCTTCCGCGCTCGCCGTGCGCTTTGCCCTGTTCGGCCTGATGGGGCCGTTCGCCGCCGCCTTCATGAACCGTTTCGGCGTCCGCCGGATGGTGCTGATCGCGCTCGCGATCGTCGTCGGCGGGCTGGTGCTGTCGCTCGGCATGACGCGGATCTGGCAGCTCGTGCTGCTCTGGGGCGTCGTCATCGGGCTGGGCACCGGGCTGATGGCGATGGTGCTGGGGGCGACCGTCGCCGCCCGCTGGTTCGACCGGCGCCGTGGCCTCGTCGTCGCCCTGCTGTCCGCCAGCACCGCCACCGGGCAACTGCTCTTCCTGCCGATGCTGGCGGCGGTCACCGACGCGGTCGGCTGGCGGACGGCGCTGGGCCTCGTCTGCGCGATGCTGGCGGTCGCCGCCGTCGCGGCACTCGCGCTGCTGCGCGACCGTCCGGCCGACCTCGGCCTGCCGCCCTACGGCGGCGACCGGATCGAGCCGGCACCGGCCGTCCCGGGCGGGCTCGGGGCGCTGCTGCTGACGCCGCTGGTCGTGCTCCGCGAGGTCTCGGCGAGCCCGGTCTTCTGGGTGCTCTTCGCCACCTTCTTCATCTGCGGCGCCAGCACCAACGGTCTCGTCCAGACGCACTTCATCGCGCTCTGCGGCGATTTCGGCATGGTCCCGGTGGCCGCCGCCGGCGTCCTGGCGATGATGGGGATCTTCGACTTCTTCGGCACCATCGGCTCGGGCTGGCTGTCCGATCGCTACGACAACCGCTGGCTGCTCTTCTGGTACTACGGCCTGCGCGGCCTTTCGCTGGCGTTCCTGCCCTTCACGGACTTCACCATCTACGGCCTGTCGCTGTTCGCCGTGTTCTACGGCCTCGACTGGATCGCGACGGTGCCGCCGACGGTCCGGCTGGTGGCGCAGAATTTCGGCCGCGAGCGCGCCAACATCGTCTTCGGGTGGGTCTTCGCCGGCCATCAGCTCGGCGCCGCCTCGATCGCCTGGGGCGCGGGCTTGACGCGGACGACGTTCGACACGTACCTGCCGGCATTCTTCGCGGCGGGCATCCTCTGCCTCCTCGCGGCCGGGCTGGCGCTGACGCTGGCCCGCCCACGCCCGGCCGCCGGATAGGAGTGCGTCCGGAATGACGGTCCGTCGTCCGCCACGCCATGTCGGCATCGTCGCCTGCTCCTCGGAAGGGGCGGCGCTCTGCTACCGGACCTTCTGCGTCGAGGCGGCGACCGTGCTCGGGCCGCACGCGCATCCCCAGGTCTCGCTGCACGGGCATTCCCTGGCCGACTACGTCGCCTGCCTGGAACGCGGCGACCGCCAGGGCGTGGCCGACCTGATGCTCGATTCGGCCGGGCGCCTGGCCGCCGCGGGGGCGGAGTTCCTGGTCTGCCCCGACAACACGATCCACGACGTCATGCCGCTGGTGCGGCCGCGCTCGCCCCTGCCCTGGCTGCACATCGCCGAGGTGGTGGCGGAGGCGGCCGCGCGGCGCGGCTGGCGGCGTGTCGGGCTTTCCGGCACGCGCTGGCTGGTCGACAGCGCCGTCTATCCGGAGGCGCTCGGGCGGCACGGGATCGAATGCGTGCGGCCGACGCCGGACGAGCGCCTCCGGATCGACCGCATCATCATGGACGAGCTCGTCCGGGGCATCGTCCGGCCCGAGGCGATCGACGCCTTCCAGGCCGTCTTCGGGCGGCTGGCGGCGGCCGGATGCGAGGCGGTCATTCTCGGCTGTACCGAGATTCCGCTGGTCATGAACGACGGCAACTCGCCGCTGCCGACGCTCGATTCGACCCGCCTCCTGGCGGCCGCGGCACTGGCGCGCGCGGTCGCATAGCGGGCCGCGGTCAGGCGAAGCGCAGCGCCGCCGCGCCGCAGGCGACGAGGCCGATCGCGGCCGCCCGCCGCGCCGTCACCCGCTCCTTGAGGACCACGGCGGCGATCAGTGCCGCAAAGACGACGCTGGTGTCGCGCAGCGCGGCGCCGAGGGCGACCGGCGCCTGCGACCAGACCCAGAGGATCAGGAGATAGGAGAGGATGGCGCCGGTCGAACCCAGGGACGCCAGGAGGAGATGGCGGCGGAGCGCGCCGATCAGCGGCACGCCGCCGCGCAGCCGGTGAACGGTGCCGAACATCACCGCGTTCACGGCCGACATCGCGAAGCCGTAGCCGAGCGTCGAGGGCGAGAGGCGGGCGCCCTGGGCGTCGCACACGGCATAGGCGGCGGAGAAGATCCCGGCGGCCAGCGCCGACAGCAGGGCCGCCCGGTGCCGGCGGGCGTCGCCGACGGCGAACATGGCGACCCCGGCCGAGACCAGGACGACGCCGGCGAGCCCGACCGGCCCCAGCCGCTCGCCGAAGAGCGCGGTGGCGAGCAGCGTCACCAGCAGGGGCGAGGTCGCCCGCGTCAGCGGGTAGACCAGTCCGAAGCCGCCGCCCGCATTGTAGCCGCGGACCATGGCCAGCATGGCGAGCAGGTTGAAGCTGGTCGAGGCGGCGAGCCAGGGCAGGGCTTCGGGCGACGGCAGCGGCAGGACGAGCAGCGCCGGGACCGACAGGATCCCCGACGCGACGACCTGCGCCGCCATCGCCGCCTGCGGGTCGGGGGCGGCCTTGACGGCCGCGTTCCAGGCGGCGTGGAGCAGGGCGCTCAGCAGCGCCGCGGCGACGACGATGCCGTCCATCGGGCGGCGCTAGCCGGCGAGGCCACGCCAGGCGGGCGTCGGCGCCAGTCGCTTGTAGTAGAAGACGGTTTCGCACGGCGGCCCCTCCGGCAGCAGCGCGAAGTCCGGTACCGCGCCGACGCGGACCCAGCCCTCGCGGGCGTAGAGCCGTTCGGCGGCGTCGCTGGCGGTGTCCAGCACCAGGAGCGTCTTGCCGTGGGCGAGGGCGGCCCGTTCCGCCGCGCGCATCAGGGCCTGCCCGGCGCCGCGGCCGCGCGCGGCCCGCATCACCAGCATCTTGGAGATGTCGCCGCGGTGCGGCTGGTTTTCCGGCTGGGACAGCACGACCTGCACGGTGCCGATCGGCGGACCGCCGCCCGCGGGTGCGGCCGCCAGCAGCAGCCGCTGGCCGGCGGCGACGCCGGCCGCGACCCCGGCCCAGAACCGCTCGGCCCGATCCTGGGTCAGCGGGTTCATGAACCCGACCGACGCGCCGCCGGCGACGCAGTCGACGAGGATGCGGGCGAGCTGCGGCACCGCCGCCTCCGCCTCGGGCGGGCTCAGCAGGCGAACGGCGAGGGACTGCGGCATCGGCGGGTGTTCCGGCAAGGGTGCGGTCAGGAGCGGCGGACGGTCAGCGCCACGAGGTAGCGGGCCGGACGGCCGCCCGGATTGCGGAAGGCGATCGGCCGATCGACGGCCATCGCCAGGCAGTCGCCGGCGGCGAGGCGATGGACGGCGTCGCCGACCGTCAGTTCCATCTCGCCGTCGATGATCCAGATCTGCTGGCGGATGCCGAGGCCACGCGGGGCGCTCTCGTAGGCGACCCGGGCACCGGCGGGGAACTCGACCTCGACCAGTTCGAGCGGGGTCGGATAGCCGAGCGGCGAGAGGTGGCGCCGCTGGTAGCCGGTCTCGGGGTCGCGCCAGAGCGGCTGGTCGGCGCGCCGCGCCACCGGGTCGGCGTCGGGCCGCTCGGATTCCGCGAAGAGGGCGGCGAGCGACAGGCCGAGGCCGGTCGCCAGGCGGTCGAGCACGGCGGCGGTGGGGCTGCTCTCGCCGCGCTCGATCAGCGAGATCATCGACCGGCTGACGCCCGACCGTCCCGCCAGTTCCTCGAGCGTCAGCGCGCGCTCGGCGCGGAGCGTGCGCAACCGTCGGGCGAGGCGGGCATCGACGTCGGTCGGGGTCCGATCCATGATCCAAGAATTACATTCCAGGATATTGGAGTCAACGCCGGGCCATCCGTCGTTCGCCTTCGACGGCGGCGAACAGGAGGACGGCGACGGCGGCGCAGACCGCGATCTCCGGCGCCGCCAGGGGGGTGCTTCCGAACACCTGCTGCATGGCCGGCAGGTAGGTGAAGGCACCTTGCGCCGCGATCGTCGCTCCGACCCCGACCAGCACCGCCGGCGTTCCGAGCGTGCCCCGCCAACCCGACGCGGCGCCGGGGACGTGGCGTACGGCGTAGAGATAGGCGATTTCCATCGCCACCAGCGCGTTGACGACCATGGTCCGGGCGCCCTCGAGCGGCAGGCCGCGGGCCTCGGACCAGAGCCATGCGGCGATCGTGCCGGCGACCATCAGGACGGAGACGAAGGCGATGCGCCATGCCAGCCGCCCGGAGAGGATACCGGCGTCCGGGCGCCGCGGTGGCCGGCGCATGGTGCCGGGCTCCGTCGGTTCGAAGGCCAGGGCGAGTCCGAGGGCGACGGCGGTCACCATGTTGATCCACAGGATCTGCACCGGCGCCACCGGCAGCGTCAGCCCGAACAGGACCGCCAGCACGATCGTCAGCGCCTCGCCGCCATTGGTCGGCAGGGTCCAGGCGATGACCTTGGCGATGTTGTCGTAGACCGTCCGGCCCTCGCGCACCGCGGCGACGATGGAGGCGAAATTGTCGTCGGCCAGCACGATCTCGCTGGCCTCCTTGGCGGCCTCGGTGCCCTTGCGGCCCATGGCGATGCCGACGTCGGCGCGCCGGAGCGCCGGCGCGTCGTTGACGCCGTCGCCGGTCATGGCGACGAC